>NZ_JBHXRX010000035.1:0-94767 GCF_042714995.1 Streptomyces sp. NPDC058665 | reverse complement strand
TTTGCTGTTGCGGTGGGGGGGGGGGGGGTGGCGGGAGAAACTGCCCCCCCGGGGGGTGGCCCCCCGGGGCCCGCCGGCCCCCCACGCCGTTGTCGAAGCCTTCGGGCCCGGTGTCCTCACCGCCGACGGGAGGCTCGACCGGCCGAAGCTCGGCTCGCTCGTCTTCTCCGACAGCGACAGGCTCGCCAACCTGAACGGCATCGTCCATCCCCTGGTCCGCGAGCGTTCGGCGGAGCTGGAGAGCGCGGCGGGGGAGGACGACATCGTCGTCCACGACGTGCCGCTCCTCGTCGAGAACGGGCTGACCGGGCTCTTCGACCTGGTCGTGGTCGTGGACGCGTCCCCCGGGACACAACTGGACCGGCTCGTACGGCTCCGGGGCATGGCCGAGTCCGACGCCAGGTCGCGGATGGCGGCGCAGGCCACCCGAGAGCAGCGCATCGCGGCCGCCGATCTGGTGGTCGACAACGACGGGCCGCTGGAGAAGCTGGAGCCGCGGGTCCGCGAGGTCTGGGAACGGCTGGTCGAGCAAGTTACCGCCGACGCCCCCAGCGACCGCTGACGGGCCTCGCCGGCGGGCCCATCGACCGGTCCTCGCCCACCGAACCGTTTTGGAATACCGGCAACCTGTGCGACCTTGAACGCGCGACCGAGGGGAAGGATTCGACCGTGCCCGATAGCCCGGAGACCCACGTCATCGACTACCGCGCGGCCGAGCAGCTGCTCGCCGCACGCGACCCGCGCGGCGCGGTCAAGCTGCTGGACTCGGTGATCGCGGCGCACCCCGAGAACACGGCGGCCCGGCTGCTGCGCGCCCGCGCGTTCTTCGCCGCCGCCCAACTGCGTCCCGCCGAGCTGGAGTTCGAGCTGGTCCTGGAGCGTGAGCCGGACAACGCCTTCGCGCACTTCGCGCTGGCCCGTACCTATGAGCGGGCGGGCCGACCCGAGCACGCGACGAAGCACTTCAGGCTCGCGGCGGCGCTCGACCCGAACCCGGAGTATCTCAAGGCGGCGCGTTTCGACTCCGACGACTGACGTCGCTCCTGTCGCCGTCCTTCCGCCACTTCCAGGGCCTCTCGTAAGAGGTGCCGCCGCGCCGCCGGCTGTGGTCTTCGAACGGCGGCACGTCGCGGCTCGGCTGGTAGCGGGACCCCTGGCGCATATGACGGACGACCAGCACGAGGTCGGTGGCGACGATCAGCAGCAGCACCCCACAGGCGGCCGACCAGCCGGGCAGACCGGCGATCGCGAAGACGACCGTGCCCAAAGTGAACCAGCACAGGCCCCAGACACTCAGCCACCACCGCATCCGCAGCGCGCTGCGCGCGGTGACGGGTTCATTTCCGGTGCGCATGGCATCGCACCTCCTGTTGACGACGTACCCGGTCCGCGCCCGCCCCGTCGGAAAGTCCGTCGATCCGACCGCCCGGAGAACGATGAGTTCCGGGCGCGGCGGGTGTCTGCCTCTGTGAAAACACACCACGTGTTCAACGGAGGAGACCCCCAATGTCCGAGGCTACGACCACTCCAGTGCCGGATGCATCCATGCAGCTCACGCCGCCTTCCGCAGCCCGGTCCGCTTCCACGGTCGCTGCCGCCGGCGAGCCCCGGGCCGGGCTCTCGCGCCGTACGGACATCGCGGTCCGTACGCTCCAGATCGTCCTCGCGCTGTTCCTGGCGATCCCGAGCGCCGGGCCCAAGATCATCGGCCACTCGGTGGCGGCGGAGTCGTTCGACGAGATCGGCTTCGGCGACTGGTTCATGTATCTGACCGGTGGCCTTGAGCTGGCCGGCGCCGTCGCGCTGGTCGTTCCGATCCTCTCGGGAGCGTCCGCGATCGCGCTCGTCGGCCTGATGATCGGCGCCTTCATCACTCAGGTCACCGTCTTCGACGGTCAGAACGCGCTGACGCCGGTGATCCTTCTCGTCCTCTTCGCGGTGGTCGCGTGGGTGCGGCGGCAGAAGACCGTGGAACTCGTCGCCCTGGTGCGCTGGCGGGTCTGATCCATGGCCTCCCGCCGTCGCGTCTGAAGACCGCATCCTCGCGCCTTGGAGGATGCGGCCTTCAGGCATGACGGGGGGACTGTCAGACCCCCCGCCTAGACTCGCCGTAACGAGATCACGCAGGTGTGCGACCTGGGCGGAAGGAGTTGGTGACGATGGCGCGACACGCGCTGGACGAGACGCTTTCGCCTGTCCGTGCCGCCGACACGGACGCCGCGTCCTCCGCGACTTCACCGGCCCGCTGCGCGGTGGTCTTCCTTCCGGCGGGCCTGCCCCGTGAGGGGCGTGTCGCGTTCTGGGCCCCGGAGGGGGAGCCGCCCGCCGAGGACGGCTTCACCACGGGGGAGCTCACGGTCGTGGTCCCGGCCGGCCACGAGGATCCCACCGACGGAATCGGCTCGGGCGGTCCGTTCGCGGGCGTGCGGACCCGTGTCGTACGCGCCCTGCTCATGCCCGTCGCCGACGCCGTGCCCCTGCTGGTCCGCGCCCGCTCCGACGCCTCGGCCCATCCCTCGGCCGCCTGCTGGGGCGCCGCCGCCCTGCACGCACTCCACCTGGCGGCCCGTGGCCGGCTGCTGCCCGGCCTCACGGCCTCCGACCACGACGCCTGGCGCGCCGGCCCGCTCGACGCGGACGACATCGCCCAGTTGCGGGCCATCGCCGCCGCCATGCCGTACGAGGCACACGCCGTCCCGCTCCCCGGTCCGCTCCCCCTGCGGCTTCCCGAGCCGGAAGCGCTGGTACGGGCCTTCCTCGACGCGGTCGCGGACGCCCTGCCCCGTACGCCCGCCGCCGCGTTCGCCGCGGGCGCGCCCTTCGCCGCGCGGGCCGCGCAGCATCTGCCCCGCGCCCGCTCCTGGGCGGCCGAAGCGGCGGCGGGTATGGACGCCGGGGTGCGCGTATCGCTGCGCCTCGACCTGTCCGCGTACGAGCTGTTCGACTCCTCGTCCCCGCGGGAGACCCCGCAGGAGTCCGGCACCGAGCGGCGCGCCGGGGCCGCCCTCGTCCAGATCCACAGCCTCGCCGACCCGACGCTTGTTATGGACGCGGCCCAGCTCTGGGCGGGTGACGGCGACGATCTCTTCGGACCGCGCGCCCGGATCGACGCCCTGCTCGCGCTGCGCCGCGCCGCGCGCGTCTGGCCGCCGCTCGCGAGACTGCTGGAGCACGATGTCCCCGCCGTGCTGCCGCTCTCCGAGGACGAGCTGTACGAACTGCTCGGTCCGGGCGCCGCGAGTCTCGCCGCCGCCGGAGTGGCCGTCCACTGGCCGCGTGAGCTGGCGCGTACGCTCTCGGCCGCCGCCGTCGTACGTTCCGCGCCCGGCTCGGCCACCGACGGCACGCCCTTCTTCGACAGCACCGAACTGCTCAAGTTCAACTGGCAGTTGGCGCTCGACGGCGATCCGCTCAGCGAGGCGGAGATGGACGCGCTCGCCGAATCGCACCGGCCGATCGTGCGGCTGCGCGACCAGTGGGTGGTGATCGACCCCGACCTCGTGAGGAAGGCGCGCAAGCGGGAGCTGGGCCTGCTCGACCCGGTCGACGCGCTGGCCGTCGCCCTCACCGGCTCGGCCGAGGTCGACGGCGAGACGGTCGACGCCGTCCCGACCGGCGCGCTGGCGGTCCTGCGCGACCGGCTCGTGGCCGGCTCGGCGGCCGTCCCGCAGCCCGCCGCCCTGGACGCCACCCTGCGCGACTACCAGCTGCGGGGTCTCGCCTGGCTCGACCTGATGACGTCACTCGGTCTCGGCGGCTGTCTCGCCGACGACATGGGCCTCGGCAAGACGATCACCGTCATCGCGCTCCATCTGCACCGCGCACGGCCGGTTCCCACGCTCGTCGTCTGCCCCGCCTCCCTCCTCGGCAACTGGCAGCGGGAGATCACCCGCTTCGCGCCCGGCGTCCCCGTCCACCGTTTCCACGGCTCCGGCCGCACGCTCGACGGTGTGACGGACGGGTTCGTCCTCACCACGTACGGCACGATGCGCGGCAGCGCGCCCGAACTGGCCTCCCACACCTGGGGGATGGTCGTCGCCGACGAGGCCCAGCACGTCAAGAACCCGTTCTCCTCCACGGCCAAGGCCCTGCGCACGATCCCGTCGCCCGCCCGCGTCGCCCTGACCGGCACCCCGGTGGAGAACAACCTCTCCGAGCTGTGGGCCCTCCTCGACTGGACGACCCCCGGGCTCCTCGGCCCGCTCAAGTCCTTCCGCGCCCGCCACGCGCGCGTCGTGGAGAACGTGGAACACGCGGGGTCGGCGGGCACCACCGCGAGCGACGAGGCGGTGGAACGGCTCTCCCGGCTGGTCCGCCCCTTCCTGCTGCGCCGCAAGAAGTCCGACCCCGGCATCGTGCCCGAGCTGCCGCCCAAGACGGAGAGTGACCATCCGGTGCCGCTCACCCGCGAACAGGCCTCCCTCTACGAGGCCGTCGTCCGCGAGACGATGGGCGCCATCGAGAGCTCCGAAGGCATCGCCCGGCGCGGCCTCGTCATGAAGCTGCTCACCGCGCTCAAACAGATCTGCAACCATCCGGCGCAGTATCTGAAGGAGGACCGGGCCAGGCTCACCGGCCGCTCCGGGAAGCTCGCCCTGCTCGACGAACTGCTCGACACGATCCTGACCGAGGACGGCTCGGTCCTGGTCTTCACGCAGTACGTGTCGATGGCGCGGCTCCTCTCCGCGCATCTCGCCTCCCGCGCGATCCCGTCCCAACTCCTGCACGGCGGCACGCCCGTGGCGGAGCGCGAGCGGATGGTGGACCGGTTCCAGTCCGGCGAGGTGCCCGTCTTCCTGCTGTCGCTCAAGGCCGCGGGCACCGGCCTCAACCTCACCCGGGCCGGCCATGTCGTGCACTACGACCGCTGGTGGAATCCGGCCGTCGAGGAGCAGGCCACCGACCGTGCGTACCGCATCGGCCAGACCCGGCCCGTGCAGGTGCACCGGCTGATCGCGGAGGGCACGGTGGAGGACCGGATCGCCGAGATGCTCGACGCCAAGCGCGCCCTGGCCGACGCCGTCCTGGGCTCGGGCGAAGGAGCCCTCACCGAGCTGACCGACCGTGAACTGGCCGATCTGGTCTCGCTCCGGGGGCCGTCATGACCGCGCCGCGCGTCCCCCGGCACGACGACCGCCGCCGTACGTTCCCCGCCCTGCCGCGACGGCCCCGCGCGGCGGGCGAGGACGACTTCGCCACCAGCTGGTGGGGCAACGCCTGGGTGGAGTCCATGACGGACTCCGCGCTCGACCCGGCCCGGCTGCGCCGCGGGCGCGCCTACGCGGACGGCGGGCACGTGGACGCGATCACGGTCACCCCGGGACGGGTGATGGCGTACGTGCACGGCTCCCGGCCGCGCCCGTACCGTACGGAGATCCGCCTGCGCACCCTCGGCGACGCCGACTGGGAAAGCCTCCTCGACACCGCCGCCGCCCGCCCGGACCATATCGCCGCCCTTCTCGACAAGGACATGCCGCAGGCGCTGGCCGCCACCGCGGACCTGCTGCCCACCGCAGGGGATCTGACCCCCGACTGCTCCTGCCCCGACGACGGATTCCCGTGCAAGCACGCGGCGGCGCTCTGCTACCAGACGGCACGGCTGCTCGACGAGGACCCGTTCGTGCTGTTCCTGATGCGCGGGCGGGGTGAGCACGAGATCCTCGCCGACCTGACCCGCCGCAACGCCACCCGCTCCGCCGCCGAACGCGGCACGGCCGCACCGCCCATGCCCACGGTCGACGCGGCAGCGGCGGTGAGCCCCCACCCGCTGGGGACCCTGCCACCGCCCTTCCCGCTGCCCCCCAACCCGGGCCGCCCGCCGGTCTATCCGCACACACCCGGCGCCCCCGACCCCCTGGCGCTCGACCTGCTCGCCACGGAGGCGGCGGCCCGCGCGCACACGTTCCTCGCGACCGGTATCGACCCCGTCGCGGGCCTCACCCCCTGGCAGGACGCCGTCCGCCTGGCCGCCGCCCACCCGGGTTCCGGCCTCACCGCCTCCACCCGCGCCCTCTACCGCGACCTCGCGTCGGGCACCGACCACACCCCCATGGACCTGTCACGCGCCGTCGCGGCCTGGCGCCAGGGCGGCCTCGCGGGCCTGGCCGTCCTGGAAGACCCCTGGGACCCACCCGCCGGCCCGTTCGACCGGGCCCGCCCCGCCCTGATCGCGGCCGACTTCTCCCACTTCCGCCCCTGGCGCAACCGTCTCTCCGAGCGCTCGCTCCAACTCCGCTTCGGCCGCGACGGCCTCTGGTACGGCTACGAATCGGACCCCGACCAGGAAGACTGGTGGCCCCGCGGCACCCCGGACACGGACCCGGTGGGCGCACTGACAGCCCTGCTCGGACGGTGACCGTTAGACTCTTCTCCGTTACGGCCGACGGACCGAGGGGGCGCGGTGGAAGCCGAGTTGGTGGCACTGGCGGCGGCGGGAGCGACCGCCCTGGTGCAACAGATGGCAACGGAGGGCTGGACGGCGGCACGCGACCGGGTGGTGGCGTTCTTCGCGGACCGGAGCTCGGTCACCCCCGACTCGGTCGAGGAGGACCTGGAAACCGGCCGCGCCGAACTGGTCGCGGCCTACCGCGACGAGGACGAAGCCCTGATGGCCGACGTCCAGTCCGAGTGGCGCACCCGCCTGCGCCGCGCACTGGCGGCGGACCCGTCGGCGGCTGCCGAACTCCGCGCCCTGCTGGACGAGTTGACCCCCGCCACACCCACGACATACCAGACGATCGACGTCCACAACACGATCACGGGCGCCACGGTGCACGGCCCGGTCATCCAGACGGGCGCGATCGGCAGGATCGATCTCGGCGACAGGGGCGCGCACGGACGAGGCGGGCTCTGACGGATCGCCGTAGTTCGCCGCTGCGCCCGTGCGGCTCAGTCCTCAGATGCCCGCTAGCCGAGCCGCCGCTCCACACGCTCGCGCATCTCACACGCCCGAGGGTCGTGGTACGGCTCCAGGAGCCGGGCGCAATCGGCCCACAGCCCGTGCGCGGCCTGCGGGTCCTGATCCCGCAGAACGCCGGCGAGGCCGTCGAGGGCCACGGCTTCGTTCCACGCGTCGTCGAGTTCGCGGTGAGCCACCGCCGCTCTGCGGTAGAAGCCGGCAGCCTCCTCCGTACGGTCGAGGCGGTGACAGACCCCTCCGGCCCCTTGCCAGGCGCGTGCTTCACGGCTCCGGTCACCGAGCCGCCGGTGCAGCGTCGCCGACCGGTGGTAGGCGGTGAGTGCGTCACCGTAGTGGCCAAGAGCCTGCTCGGCGTCGCCAAGAGCGAGCAGCCAATTGCTCTCCAGCACATGGCTGCGCAGATCCAGTGCGATCCGCACAGCCTCCTGGGCGTCGCGAAGAGCCTCCTCGGGCTCGCCACGGTCGAGGCGAATCGAACTCAGAAGCCAGAGGGCGTTGCCCACGCTGCGGGTGTTCCCGTGACGGCGGTGGGCTGACAGCGCCCGCTGGGCACCGTCGAACGCATCCATGAGCCGTCCGGCCTGGTAGTGCACGAGGGCGAGGTTGGCGACGGAGACACTCTGCCAATGGGCCTGCCCCAACTCCCCGAAGACACGTGCCGCTTCGACAAGTCGTGCTGCGGCGGAATCCAGCCGGCGCTGACGGAGGTGAACGAGACCGAGGGCGTTGAGAGAGGAGGCTTCGCCGTCCCGGTCGCCCAACTCCCGCCGGATGGACAGTGCTTCTTCATGGCAGCTGACACTCTCGGCGAGTCGGTTGATCTTGGTGTATCCGAAGCCGTGGTTCTCAAGAAGCATGGCTGTCGCCGGCTGCTCGTTCAACCGTCGGGCAGCGGTCAGGCCGATCTCCCCGACGGCCAGCCAGTCCGTGGTGAGTGACGAAGGCGCTTTGGCATTCCACAGCACTGCGGCGAGTTGCCACGCGTACCGGTCCAGCCCCGCTTTCTCCGATGCTCTGACGGCGGGCAGGAAATTGGCGTTCTCGCGCTCGGCCCAATCCACTGCCTGGTCGTAGTCCGTGAAGGTGAACGGTGTTACGCCGGCATCCGGCGGACCGAGTGGGAGCCGGTCCTCGGCCGGCATGATCCAACCCTGGGCGGCGTCCGCGGTGTGCAGATACCAGTCGAGCGTGCGCCGAAGCGCTGCGGAGCGCCCCTCCGGTGACTCCTCCCGCTGGGCTTCGTCCCCAGCGTAGGCCCGGAGCAGATCGTGGAACTCGAACCGGTCCGGTGCCTTCTGCATCAGCAGATGCGCGCCCGCCAGCACGTCGAGCAATTGCCGCGTCCGTCGGACACTGAGTCCAGTCAGGGCCGCTGCGGCACCGATGCCGAACTCGGGACCCGGGTACAGGCCCAGCAGGCGGAACACACGTGCCGCATCCGGAGGAAGAGCTTGATAGGACCAGGCGAACACCGCGCGTACGGCCTCGGCCTCTTCTTCGTCCCCTGTGCTCAAGGCGTCCCACAGCGCTGATTCATCACGCAGATCACTGATCAGTTCCTGGAGCCGCATATGGGGACGGTCAGCGGCCCTTTCGGCCGCGATCCGTAGTGCCAGCGGAAGATGAGCGCACATCCGGGCGAGCTCGATGAGCTCGTCTTCGGGGTCGGTACGGAAGTCGGCAGTGACCTCACGCAGCAGAGCGACGGCTTCCTGCTCGGGGAGTGTGCCAAGGGTCAAGCGATACGCGCCGTCACGCACGGAGAGTCCGGACAGACGCCCTCGGCTGGTGACAACGGTCAGGCAGTTGGCGTTGCCGGGCAGCAGCGGACGGACCTGCGCGACCGTGGCCGCGTTGTCCAGGACGATGAGTACTTTGCGGTCGGCCAGGACAGAGCGGTAGAGCGCGGCTGCCGCCTGCGTGCTGTCCGGTACCGCGGCCGCGGGAAGACCGAGTGCGATCAGTAACTGGGGAAGCACGTCCCGTGCGGTGAGTGGCTCTCCCGCGTCGTAGCCTCGTAGATTCACGTAGAGATGGCCGTCGGAATATTGGTCCCGCAGGCGGTGCGCCCAGCGCAGAGCGAGCGAAGTCTTGCCGGCCCCGGCCGTCCCGGCGATCACGAAAACGGGGACCACGGAACGATCCCGTTCTCCGTGCAGAGTCGCGTCGAGCCGCTCAAGTTCGGCGGTGCGGTTGACGAAGTGCCTTATGTTGCCAGGCAGTTGACGAGGAGTCGGATATCGGGCGGTGCGCTCTCCGTCGCCGTGGTCATGAAAATGCACACCCCCACTGACCTGGCCGGCCTGCACCACGTCACGGGCGGAGCCCGACAGGTCGGAGTGGGTCCCGCCCGGATTCTCTCCGCCGCCGCTGTTCACTTACTCCGTCTTCACGACAGGCGCGGGCAGGTGCGCCACTCGCCGATCGACGTAAGAGACGATGTCCTCGCCTTCCTCGTACAACCCCCGGATGAATGCTTCCCAGTTTCCGATGAGACCGGGCTCCTGGAATCGCACCGCGCCGTCGAGCACGCCCGACTCCGTGTAGAGAACCTCGTAGAGCACCTGGCCCCCAAGAGAGACGACCTCGGGCAGCTGCTCCGCGATCTCCAGCGATCGCACCTTCTCCGCACCGACAACCCGGACGGGCATGCCGCCCGCCCCCTGTACCCGCAGTGCGTGCAACTCCCAGTGAAGATAGGGCGTCAGCGGCTCCTCCACGACCCGCACCCGATGGAAGACGCTGCCTCGTTCCCTGTCTTCCCGGGCGATCCTCTCCCACATGTCGCCCTTCGCCTTGAGGAGTTGGAGCGCCTCTTGCCACTCGCCCCGCTGGAAGGCGTCCCAACTGGGAGAGTTCTGCTCCTTGAAGCGCTGGCGGCGTTCGAACTTCCAGCCGCTCCGGCCGGTGATTTCGTGGTCGCGCCGCCGAAAGTCCTGTTGGTAAGCGCCAGTCGCGAGGATGTCTCCTCGCGTGCGACTGAGTGTGAGGGCGCTGCGATCAGGCATCGGCGATATCGGCCTTCGCTGCCCGGAGGATGCTTCCCGGGATGACGACCAGCCTTTCGTCGTGGGCGATCGTGGCGTCGGCAGGGAGGGACGGTCCGTAGACATCCGTCAGGTCGCGTCCGATAACCGCGATGTCGCCATTGTCCAGCTCCCAGATGTCGGGGCAGCCGTCCTTGTTCTCGGTGACCCCCAGTTCCTGCGGTGACTTCCCCAGCCGCCGGAGAAAGAGAGCCGACGGATCGGCCTCCCACGCACGGGACATGCCTGCCTCCAGATCGGCGCCGTCAGACGTTCACGGCAGGCAAGCTTACGGATGGTGGCGACGCGGTGCCATGCCGCAACCGGTCATCGAGTCCGGCCCAGGGCGGCGCCCATGAGTGACGGATCGCCGTCGCGGCGGGGGAATGGGCATCCCCCGCCGCGACAGTTGTGCCTGATGGCCGTGGCCCGCGTGGGGCCGGGGCCGGGGTCAGGCGGTGTGGAGCGTCAGGCCGTAGGTGCTGAGGATTTCGTTGATCGGCTGGAACCAGGTCTCGCCGCCGCCGCTGCAGTTGCCCCAGCCGCCGGACGTCACGCCCTGGGCCTGGTCGCCGCTGAGGAACGAGCCGCCCGAGTCGCCGCCCTCCGCGCAGACGCTGGTCTTGGTCATCTGGTGTACGGCGCCCTGGGCGTAGTTGACCGTCTCGTTCTTGCCGAGGACGTTGCCGCAGTGCCAGTGCGTCGTGGAGCCGGAGCGGCAGATCGAGGCGCCGATGGGGGCCGCGTTCGAGCCGCGCACCAGCTGGTCCGAGATGGTGCCCCAGCCGAGGACGACGGGTACGGTCCACCAGCCGTTGGCGACGTTCACCCAGGCGTAGTCGTTGCCGGGGAAGGACGAGCCCTGGAAGTTGCCTATGGCGGAGTTGTCCCAGCCGCGCACGGACTGGCCGCGCGGGCCGCAGTGACCGGCGGTGACGAAGCCGCCGTGCACCGAGAAGCCGATGGAACAGCGGACGTTGCCCGTGTAGTACGGGTCACCGCCCACGGTGCCCGCGGCGAAAGTGGTGGGTGCCTGGGTCGTCTTGGCGACGGTCACCGGACCGGCCTTCTTGGCCTTGGCGACGAATCCGGCGACGGCCTTGTCGCCGCTCTCGGACGCCAGGACGTTCACCACGACCCGGTTGGTTTTCGGGTCGACGCGCCAGCTGCTGACCCCGGCCGGCGCGGAGAGCGCGTCGATGCGCTTCATGGTCGCGTCGAGGGCCTGCTCGCTGTGCTTCACGAGCTTGACCGTGGCGCCTGTCGCGCGCACGGCGGCGGCCTTGCTGTCGTCGGCGATGGCGACGGTGAGCTTGTTGTCGGCCGCGCTGAACCAGGAGCCGCCGTACGACGCTCCCGCCACCTTCTGCGCCTTGCCGTCGATGGCGGTCGCCGTCTTCTCGGCGGCGAGGCGCGCCACGGCCTGAGTCTTCGTCAGACCGAATTCTTCCTGCATGGCGGTGAGCAGGCCGGCGGACGCGGCGGGCTCCGCCTTCGATGCTGACATCGATGTCGAGGCCGAGTCGGGAGTGGCCGCCGACGCGGGCGCGAGCCCGGCCGCCGCCCAGGTGCCGACGAGGAGGAGTGCGGACAGACCGGTGCTTACAACTGTCTTGCGTCTCAAGGCATTCGCCCTTCGGTTGTTCCAGCGATCGTGGGGTTGGAACAGTGGGACAGCGGAACAGTGCAACAGCGGGCGAGTGAGAGCGCTCTCATTCGCCTCGGCCGGAGCGTATCCAAGGATCAAGAACAGGTCCATGCCAATGATGGAACGGAATCTGGGCAAGTCTCGATTCGCCTGGTCGGGAGGGCCCTGGCGGGTTGAAACGGAGTGTTCCGACGGGTGCCCGAACGGGCGCAAGTCCCCAACAGGCCCTTGAAAGCGGGCTTTTGCGGCGTTGCGGGAGTCGGGCGGTGAACGCCCTCTCAAGAATCTGAACCACTTGACACCTTCCCCAGCAGGTCATTTCGGCCACCCGCGTCCCTCGCGGGAGCGGGTCACAGCAACTCCGCCCACCGCACCAGCGTCGCGAAGTCCCGCTCCCGCAGGCCGCGTCGCGGGTGGATGCGCAGAAGGAGCGCCGGGCCGTCATGATGGGTCGATACGTACGTCGTGTCCAGGTCGGTGATCATGTCGTCGACCCACGCGAACGGTCTGCCGTCCGCCCATTCGACCAGCGTCCGGGTCTTCCAGTAGAGACCGTCCGGGTCCTTCGCGAAGAGCTCGGGCCACTCGATCACCGGCAGATCGCCCGGCAGCCCGACGGTCGGCGCGATCATGGTGTTGGCCTCGTGCATCCAGGTGGTGGCCCAGGCCAGTTCGAAGGGCAGCCCGGTGAGTATCCGGCCGTGCGCGGGGTTGAGGCGTACCCGAAGCCCGCGTCTGTGGCGCCGGGATCCCGGCGACTGACGGGAGAGCCAGTTCGACGGGCGCAGATGGTGGGTCGTGTACCCGCGCGGCCGGGTCAGCCGGGCGGCGTACGGGTTGAGGGGACCGTCGACGTCGAGGAGGAGCAGTGGGCGAACCGTCATGGAGGTGAAATGCCCGCTGGGAGCGGGGTTTACGGCTCTGCGGCCGTATCGTTCAGAAGTCGGCGAGCGTGCGCTCGTCCAGCCTCGCCACGGAGTCCTGGGCGTGAGTACGGACGTAGGCGGCTCGGATCCGCTCGATGCGGGCGTCGCGCGACGTCGCCTCCGACGCCGGGTACAGCAGGATCAGCTCGTACGAACGCTCGCGTTCGATCGTGCCGTTGGAGTCGCGCCACTGGCCCCGGCCCTCCTGGATCGTCAGCCCGGACGGAAACTCCGGAGTGACATGGCGGTCGATGAACGCCATGAACTGACGGTCGGTCACATCCGGTCCGCCGTCGGGTCGTTCGGTACCGAAGAAGAGCCGCGTCTCGACGTAGGCCGCGCCGCGGTCGGTCCCGGCCGAGGGCTGCCGGCCGTCGAGGCTCGCGTACGCCGCCGGGGCTCCGACGCCCAGTACGGCGGCCGAGGCCGCCGCGACGGCGAGCCATGTCCGCTGCCTCGGGGTGCGGGGGCTGGTGAGCCGGGATGTCTTCGGCGTGGTCGGCAGGTTCCGCACGGCGGGAGGTCGCTCTCTCTCGGAAGGTCCGCAGGGAGGGCCCTCACATGCGGATTCACACGCGCGATCAACCGCCACGTCACCCCGTCGAGACACCGGATCCGACCGGAAACCACCCGCATGAGTGCATGACCGCCCCCGTCGTACGAAGTACGTTGCTGCGATGACCACCGCTCCCGAGAGCCGCCCCGCCGATCTCGTCATCACCGGCTGCACCACGCTGACGCACGACGACACCCATGGGGCCGGTGGTATCGGCTTCGTCGAGAACAGCGCGATCGTCGTACGCGACGGCGTCATCGAGTCGATCACGGCACCGGAGGCCGTCGCCGCTCTGCCCGCCGTCGAACGCGTCGACGCGCGCGGGCAGCTCGCCATGCCCGGACTGATCAACTGCCATACGCACACACCGATGGTGGCCCTGCGCGGCGTCGCCGAGGACGTGCCGATCGACGAGTGGTTCAACGACTGGATCTGGCCCATCGAAGTCAATCTCACCGACCGCGACATCGAACTCGGCGCCCTGCTCGCCTGCGCCGAGATGATCCGCGGCGGGGTCACCACGTTCGCGGACCACTACTTCTCCATGGACGCGGTCGCCGCCGCCACCGAGGCGAGCGGGCTGCGGGCCAACCTCGGCTGGGGTTACTTCTCCAGCGAGGGGGGCGCCGGACGCGAGCGATCCCTCGACTTCGCGCTGCGGGCGCGGGGCGCCGCCGACGGACGGATCACCACGTCCCTGGCGCCGCACGCCCCGTACACGGTGAGCGACGACGATCTGGCCGCCACCGCCGAACTCGCCCGCGAGCACGGTCTGCTGGTGCACATCCACGCCTCGGAGAACAAGGACCAGACCGCCGCGAGCGTCGCCGCGCACGGCCACACGCCCATCGAGGCCCTGCGCCGTGCCGGGCTGCTCGACGTCGACCTGCTGGTGGCCCACGGCACCGGGCTCACCGACGACGATCTCGCCGTACTCGGGCGCGGCACCGGGCATATCGCGTTCGCCACCGCGCCCAAGGGCTATCTCAAGTTCGGCTGGGACATGACTCCGATGCGCGCGCTGGCCTCGATCGGCGTGCCCGTCGGCCTGGCGACGGACGGGGCGGCGTCGAACAACACTCTCGACATCTGGGAGAGCATGACGCTCACCGGGCTCACCCAGAAGTCGGCGGAGCGCGACCCCGCCTGGCTGACGGCGCGTCAGGCCCTTGACCACGCCACCACCCAGAGCGCTCAGGCCGTCGGTCTCGGCGACCGGATCGGGGTACTCGCTCCGGGACGGCGCGCCGATCTGATCCTGGTGGATCTGACGGGACCGCACACCCAGCCGGTCCATGACCACGCCGCGACCCTCGTCTTCAGCGCCCGCTCCGCCGATGTGCTGACCACGATCGTGGACGGGCGGATCCTGATGCGCGACCGCAGGCTGCTGACGCTCGACCTCCCGCAGATCGTCGGGGAACTGACCAGCTGGCTACCGGCGTTGACGGACCGTGGTCACGGCCGCCGCATCCAGGACTACGACCCGGCGTAGACGCGACGGGTCGGGCAGGGGGCGTGCCCCGCCCAGGTCCCGTACGCGCCTGTCGCATGTACGGCGTCGTACGGCTCCGCCCCTGGACCATGATGGTCGGGTGAGACTCGAAGCGATCACCTGGGAGCGGCTGACCGACGCCCTGGCCGAGCGTGCCATGGAGACCAAGGCCGACGACGGGAGCCCCTGGCTGAGAATCGCCGTGGACGGCGCTCCCGCCGCGCACCCCGGCGTACCGGCCGAAGCGCTCGCCGACGCCCTGCGGCTGCGGGGCCGCTCGGTGCTCGTCGTCGGGACCGGCGGCTTCCTGCGGCCCGCGTCGCTGCGGTACGAGTACGGGCGGCACGAGCCCGACTCGTACTACGACGGCTGGTTCGACACGGGCGCGCTGTGGCGGGAGGTGCTCGGGCCGGTGGAGGCGGGTGGGACGGGGCGGGTCCTGCTGGATCTCTGGGATCCCGCGACGGATCGCGCCACCCGCAGCCGGCGCGTCGAACTCCCGCCGGGCGGTGTGCTGTTGGTGCACGGGCCGCTGCTTCTCGGGCACTGGTTCCCGTTCGACCTCACGGTGCATCTGCGGCTGTCACCGGCCGCGCTCCGCCGCCGCACCGACGAGAGCGAACAGTGGACGCTGCCCGCCTTCGAGCGGTACGAACGGGAGGTCGCTCCGGCGGAGACCGCCGATGTCGTCGTACGCGCGGACGACCCGCGCCACCCTGCCTGGGCCCTCCGGCAAGATCGGAAAGACACACCCTAGGTCGTGTCTGACACATCCCGCCTGGCGTGCGACGTCCTGCACGCACGCCCGCCGCGTTGTCGGAGTCGCCCACGTACGCCCAGTACGAGAGCGATCCTCCGCCTTGCGGGCGCACGCACCGGCGAGTCATCAGCCGCTCCGCGGCGGGCGCGCGCCCCGCCCTGCGGGCGGACGGCGCTATTTGTCAGACACGCCCTAGGGCACCGGTGGACGGCCGCCCGTCAGCGTGACCGACAGGGCGCCTGCCCGGCAGCCCGCGGACGCTGCCGCCGCGGGATCCGCGCCCGTCAACAGGGCGGCGAGGAAGCCGCCGTTGAAGGCGTCGCCCGCGCCGGTGGAGTCGACCGCCCGCGCGGGGCGGGCCGGGACGCGGGACGTTACGGCTCCGTCCGATGCCACCAGCGCGCCACCGGGGCCCAGCGTCACCACGACCAGCGGGAAACGGCGGCTCAGTTCGGCAGCCGCCTTCTCGGCGTCCGGGACGCCGGTGAGCAGCCGGGCCTCGTCAGCGTTCGGCAGGAGCAGCCCGACACCGTCGGCCGCCGCCAGGAACACCTCGGGCCCGAGGCGCGCGATGAAACCCGCCGACGCCGGGTCCACGCTCACCGGCACGCCACGTGCCACCGCCGACCGCACTGCGGCGCGCACCACGTGGCGGCTCGTGGCGGCGAAGAAGAGATAGCCGGAGATGTGCAGCCTGCTCACCCCGTCGAGCAGCGCGTCCGACCAGTCGGCGGCGCAGAGGCGCAGGACGGCGCCGCTGTCGGTCAGGAAGGTGCGTTCGGCGGAGGCGTCGACCAGTGAGACGACGGTCGCGGTCGGTGCGTCGTCGTCGGCGACGAGCAGCGGCCGGACGCCGGCCGCCCGCAGCCGTTCCTCGTGCCACGCGGCGGCGTCCGTGCCGACCCGGCCGAGCAGCCGGACGTCGGCGCACCCCGTGGCCGCCGCCCAGCACGCCGCGTTGGCCCCCGCGCCGCCCGGCAGGGTGCGGATCTCGGCGGCGGTGTCCGTGCCGTGCGTGAGCGGCGTACGGTGCCGGGCCACCACGTCGGTGACGACGTCCCCGACGATCAGCAACGCCCCCGGCGTATCCGGCGCACCCGCGCCACCGGTCCTGGTCGCGCCGCTCACCGCACACTCACCGCGCCGCCGCGATCAGCGCGGCCAGCCGCACGTTGCCGCGTACGGCCGCCAGATTCGCCTCCAGGGACGCGCCGCCGGTACGACGCATCAGCTCACCCAGCAGGAACGGCGTGACCGCCTGCCCGCCGATGCCCTGCTCCCGGCAGTCCGACAAGGTCTCGGCGAGCACCCGGTCGTGCAAATCCGGATCGAGCTGTTCCGCCTCCGGTACGGGATTGGCGACGATCAGTGCGGCCTCCGGCCCGCCGAGCGCGTCCTGCGCCGCCATCACCGCCGCGACCTCCTCCGGAGTGCGGACCGTCCAGTCGACGGGCTCCCCGGACGACGTCAGGTAGAAGCCCGGGAAGCGCTCCGTGCCGTACCCGAGGATCCCGACGCCCAGGGTCTCCAGACGCTGCAAGGTCGCCGGTACGTCGAGGATCGACTTCACCCCCGCGCAGACCACCGTGATCCGGGTCTGCGCGAGCAGCCGCAGGTCCGCCGACTCGTCCTGCGCCCTGGTCCAGTCGCGGTGGACACCGCCCAGGCCGCCGGTCGCGAAGACCCGGATTCCGGCGCGGGCGGCGAGGAAAGCCGTCGCGGAGACGGTCGTCGCACCGCTCGCTCCCGTCGCGAGCGCGGGCGCCAGGTCGCGGTGGCCCAGCTTCCGGACGGACGGATCCCCGGCGACCCGCTCCAACTGGTCCTTGTCCAGGCCCACATGGGCCCGGCCGTCCAGCACGGCTACGGTGGCGGGGACGGCGCCGCCGGACCGTACCAGCGCTTCCAGCTCCTCGGCGACGGCCAGATTGCGTGGTCGCGGCAGACCGTGCGCGATGATCGTCGACTCCAGGGCGACGACGGGCCGGCGCGCGTCGAGAGCCTCCCGCACCTCGGGGGAGAGCAGCAGTGTCGTGTCAGGCATGTCCCATCCCTGGCACGGGACGGGGCCCCGCAAACGTCGGCCGAGCACCCGAGCACCCGGACACCCCAGCCCGAGCGCCGGCCTCGACCGCGGACGCGTCAGAACAACGGCGCGGGCAGCACACCTTCCAGCGCCAGCAGTCGCCGCTTGGTCTCCAGGCCGCCCCCGAAGCCTCCCAGCCCGCCGCCGCTCTCCACCACCCGGTGGCACGGCACCACGATCGGCAGCGGGTTGGACCCCATCGCGGCGCCGACCGCCTGGGCCGCGCCCGGACTGCCCACCCGGTCGGCCAGATCCCCGTACCCGACGACCGTGCCGTACGGAACGCCGGCCGCCAGCTCCCGCAGCACCTGCCGGTTGAAGCCGCCCGACAGCGACCAGTCGAGCGGCAGCTCGAACTCCCGGAGCGTGCCGTCGAAGAAGGCCGCCAGCTGACGTATCGGCTCGGCCAGCCGGCCCGCCGGATCCTCGACGGGCTCGGCGCCGAGCCGACCCTTCAGCTGCCGAAGTGCCGTCTCCCGCCGCCCGGTCGTGGCGTGGAAGACAACTGTCACAAGTCCTTCACCGGTGGCGGCCAGCAGCAGCGGGCCGATGTCGCTTCCGACGACGGCCCACTCCACCGACTGCGCGTTGCTGTTCATGTCCACCACGCTACGACCCGGCACTGACAACGGGCCCCGGCCTGCGGAGCGACACCGGTCAGCCCACCGCGCCCCGCACCACGTCGGGGTTGTTGGTGATGATGCCGTCCACGCCGAATCCGGCCACGCGCAGCGCGCCCGCGGCGTCGTTGACCGTCCACGTGCTGACCTGGAGCCGCTTGCCGTGCGCGCCCTTCAGCCGGTGCACGGCGGTCACGTACTCGGCGGTCAGCGTGGAGTGCGTCGGGTTGATCTGGTCGGTGAACTTCGCGTACGAGGGCAGGTCCGCGACCGCCGGCGTCCCGAGGAATCCGGTGGTCACGTCGGGCCGCCGCGCGTGCACTGCCTTCACGCTGTCCGCGCCGAAGCTCTGGATGACGAGCTTGTTCTTGACGTGCGAGCGGTCGAGCCAGCCCTCCGCGCGCAGGACGCGCAGGGTGTCCTTCTCGATGCCCGGGTACAGCTCGGGGGCCTTGATCTCCAGAAGGAGCTTCTGGCGGTTGTCCTCGACGGTGTCCAGATACCGCTTCAGCGTCGGCACCCGCTCGCCCGCCCAATCGGCGCCGAACCAGCTGCCCGCGTCCAGCCGCGCGATCTCCGCCGCGGTGAAGTCCTTCACATTCCACGGAGCCCGGTCGGGGAAGACCTGCTCGACGTCGGTGGTCCGCTTCAGGTCGGTGTCGTGCAGGACGACCAGCTCACCGTCCTTCGTACGCTGGACGTCGTTCTCCACCCAGTCGATGCCCAGTTCCTCGGCCTTGTCGACGGCGGCGAGCGTGTTCTCCGGGGCGTAGGCGGAGGCGCCGCGGTGCGCGATGACCAGCGGGTCGGCGCCCTGACGGGCGGACGCGGCGGAGCTCTCCGGGGCCGTGGCGCGTGGTGCGGCGGCCGACGTGGTTCCCGGCAGAATCAGCGCGGCGGCTCCCAGCAGCGCGACGGTCGCGGTCACAGAGGTGCGTGCGTACACGTGGACTCCTAGCGTCGATCCAGCACAGACGGGCCGAGAGTGACAGCCGGCGGCCAACACGCGACAGGCGAAGGTTGGCCACAACGTGAACGGAATGCGCCCGAGACAGGCCCCGAGACGGTCTCCAAGTCGACAAAAGGGTGACCTGATGTTTGCTTGCCGAGCCGCTGGTCATACCCTCGCCCCCGAACCAACGCTTCCGCAGACGGCTCATCAGGAGCGAAGGGCGTACCGCATGCAGGGCACCACCGACGGATTCAGCTACGGCCTGATCACCCCCGTGGCGGCCTTCCTCATGGCCTGCCTCGGCGGCGCTCTGGGCCTGCGCTGCGCCATCAGATCCCTGCACACCCCGGAACGGGGCCGGGAGGCCGGCTGGCTCGCGCTCGCCGCCATAGCGATCGGCTCGGGCGTCTGGACGATGCACTTCATCGCCATGACCGGCTTCAGCGTCGCGGAGACGCCCGTCACCTACGACCGGGCCACGACCTTCGCCAGCCTCGGCCTCGCGATCGTCATGGTCGGTGTCGGGCTCTTCATCGTGGGATACCGGGGCGCGACCACGATGGCACTGGTCACCGGCGGCACCGTCACCGGACTCGGCATCGCGAGCATGCACTACCTGGGCATGGCCGGGATGCGGCTGCGGGGCAGCCTCGAATACGACACGCTGACCGTCGGCGGCTCGGTCGTGATCGCCGTCGTGGCGGCCACCACGGCCCTCTGGGCCGCCGCGTCCGTGCACGGACTGCTGCTGAGCATGGCCGCCAGTCTGGCGATGGGCGTCGCCGTCACGGGGATGCACTACACGGGCATGGCGGCCGTCCACGTCCATCTGCGGACGTCCGGCGGCCCCGCCGAGGGAGCCGAAGGGGGCGAGCCCGCGGCCACGCTGCTCGGGCCCATGCTGGTGGGGCCCGGGGTCTTCCTGCTGCTGGCGGCCGTCGTCGTGATCTTCGACCCGCTGATGGTGATGGGCGGCCGGGAGGGGCGCACCCCGCCGCCCCGGGGCCGGGGCGGCCGAGGACCCCACGAGCGGCCCCTGCCCGGCGTACCGGCCCAGCGGACGCGACGGGAGCCCACGTACGGGGAAACCGCCGAGGAGACGGTGTCCAGGCGGTCCGGGGGCGGGTCGCGGGGCGTCCACGACTGGTGATCCACACCCGACTGTCAGTGGGGGGTCGTACCGTGGATGCATGCGGCCAGTTTCCAAGATCGAACGTACTTTGGCGCCTTTTGAGGTCATCAGCTCCTACGCACCCAGCGGCGACCAGCCGACGGCGATCGCGGACCTGGAGCGCCGCATCCGCGCGGGTGAGCAGGATGTGGTCCTGCTCGGTGCGACGGGCACCGGCAAGTCGGCCACCACGGCCTGGATGATCGAGAAGCTCCAGCGCCCCACCCTGGTGATGGCTCCGAACAAGACGCTGGCGGCCCAGCTGGCGAACGAGTTCCGCGAGCTCCTGCCCAACAACGCCGTCGAGTACTTCGTCTCGTACTACGACTACTACCAGCCCGAGGCGTACGTCCCCCAGTCGGACACCTACATCGAGAAGGACTCCTCGATCAACGACGAGGTCGAGCGGTTGCGCCATTCGGCGACGAACTCGCTGCTCACCCGCCGTGATGTCGTCGTGGTCGCGTCCGTCTCCTGCATCTACGGCCTGGGTACGCCCCAGGAGTACGTGGACCGGATGGTGCCGCTGAAGGTGGGCGAGGAGTACGACAGGGACGAGCTGCTGCGCCGCTTCGTCGACATCCAGTACACCCGCAACGACATGGCGTTCACACGCGGCACCTTCCGGGTCCGCGGCGACACCATCGAGATCTTCCCGGTCTACGAGGAACTGGCCGTCCGCATCGAGATGTTCGGCGACGAGATCGAGGCGCTCTCCACCCTCCACCCGCTCACCGGCGAGATCATCAGTGAGGACCGGGAGCTGTACGTCTTCCCGGCCAGCCACTACGTCGCGGGTCCCGAGCGCATGGAGAAGGCCGTCAACGGCATCGAGCGGGAGCTGGAGGAGCGCCTCGCCGACCTGGACAGGCAGGGCAAGCTCCTGGAGTCCCAGCGGCTGCGCATGCGCACCACGTACGACATCGAGATGATGCGCCAGATCGGCTCCTGCTCCGGTATCGAGAACTACTCGATGCACTTCGACGACCGCTCGCCGGGTACGGCGCCCAACACCCTCCTGGACTACTTCCCGGAGGACTTCCTGCTGGTCATCGACGAGTCGCACGTGACCGTGCCGCAGATCGGCGCCATGTACGAGGGCGACGCGTCCCGCAAGCGCACCCTGGTGGACCACGGCTTCCGGCTGCCGTCCGCGCTGGACAACCGTCCGCTGAAGTGGGAGGAATTCCAGGAGCGCGTCGGCCAGACCGTCTATCTGTCGGCGACCCCCGGCAAGTACGAGCTCTCACGCGGCGACGGTTTCGTGGAGCAGATCATCCGTCCCACCGGGCTGGTCGACCCGCAGGTCGTCGTCAAGCCGACCGAGGGCCAGATCGACGACCTGGTGCACGAGATCCGCACCCGCACCGAGAAGGACGAGCGCGTCCTGGTCACCACCCTCACCAAGAAGATGGCGGAGGACCTGACCGACTACTTCCTGGAGCTTGGCGTACAGGTCCGCTATCTGCACAGCGACGTCGACACACTGCGCCGTATCGAGCTGCTGCGCGAGCTGCGCGCGGGGGAGTACGACGTGCTCGTCGGCATCAACCTCCTGCGAGAGGGCCTCGACCTGCCCGAGGTGTCGCTGGTGGCGATCCTCGACGCCGACAAGCAGGGCTTCCTGCGGTCGGGCACGTCGCTGATCCAGACGATCGGCCGCGCGGCGCGCAACGTGTCGGGCCAGGTCCATATGTACGCGGACAAGATCACCCCGGCGATGGAGCAGGCCATCGACGAGACCAACCGCCGCCGCGAGAAGCAGATCGCGTACAACACAGAGCGCGGTCTCGACCCGCAGCCGCTGCGCAAGAAGATCAACGACATCGTCGCGACCATCGCGCGCGAGGAGGTCGACACCGAGCAACTGCTCGGTACGGGCTACCGCCAGGGCAAGGAGGGCAAGCAGGCCAAGGCCCCCGTGCCGACGCTCTCCGGCGGCCGGGCGGCCAAGGCCGGCAAGCAGGGCGCGGTGGTCACCGACCGGCCCGCGGCCGAACTGGCCGGAATCATCGAGGAGATGACCGACCGTATGCGCGCGGCTGCGGCCGATCTGCAGTTCGAGGTGGCCGCGCGGCTGCGTGACGAGGTGGGCGAACTCAAGAAGGAGCTGCGGCAGATGAGGGAAGTGGGGCTGGCCTGACGCCGCCGTATCGGGCGCCGTATGCGGTGTGTTGCAAGACCGACACAAAAACGGCCGAAGTCTCCTGCGCTGTCAGTGTGACTGCGTAGGGTACGGGACAACCGCACACATGGACGGTTGCGGGGGAACTTCCGAGAGGGGACAGCGCGTGGCGGACGTATCAAGGGGCAGTGCGCCGGGGGGCCCCGGGGTCAATCTGACCAAGGGACAGGCCATCAGCCTGGAGAAGAAGGGCGGCGGCACCCTGACCGCGGTGCGCATGGGGCTCGGCTGGCAGGCCGCCCCGCGTCGCGGCCTGTTCGGGTCACGCACCCGCGAGATCGACCTGGACGCCTCGGCGGTGCTCTTCGCCGACAAGCAGCCGGTCGACGTGGTCTTCTTCCGCCACCTCGTCAGCGACGACGGCTCGGTGAAGCACACCGGTGACAACCTCGTCGGCGGCGCCGGACAGGGCGGGGACGACGAGGCGATCCTCGTGGACCTGCAGCGCGTTCCGGTGCACATCGACCAGATCGTCTTCACGGTGAACTCGTTCACCGGCCAGACGTTCCAGGAGGTGCAGAACGCCTTCTGCCGCATCGTCGACGAGACCAACGGCGACGAGCTCGCCCGCTACACGCTCGACGGCGGCGGTCAGTACACCGCGCAGATCATGGCCAAGGTGCACCGCTCCGGCGCGGGCTGGCAGATGACCGCCCTGGGTAACCCGGCGAACGGCCGGACGTTCCAGGACCTGATGCCGGCGATCCTGCCGCACCTGTAGGCACGGCTCGCCAGCGCAAGCGCAGCTCCCGGAGGCCAGGCCGCCGGGAGCTGCACCGCTTGCCGAGCGGTCCCGGCGAGCGGCCCGACCGGCAGGCTCCACCGAGCAGTTCGCACACGGCACCA
Source organism: Streptomyces sp. NPDC058665 (assembly GCF_042714995.1). Lineage (NCBI taxonomy): Bacteria > Bacillati > Actinomycetota > Actinomycetes > Kitasatosporales > Streptomycetaceae > Streptomyces > Streptomyces sp. NPDC058665. The sequence continues at coordinate 71,577 of NZ_JBHXRX010000035.1, read as the reverse complement.
GGCAACACGGCCCGGCACCACGCAGAGCACCACAGTCCGAGCAGCACCACCGAACGACATCACTACGCGGCACCGAAGCGTGACCGACGAGGGGACAGAGGCGATGACGGCCGAGCTGGTCCGGGGGCAGAACCACCCCTTGCCCCACAGCCGACTGGAGATCCGGGTGACGGCCGCGGCACCGGTCCTGGCGTGCGCCACCCTCGGCGACGACCGGGGCACGGTCCTCGGCGTCGAGTGGATCGCCCACCCGGGCTCGCCCACACTTCCCGGCATCGAGGTGTCCCGGCAGGCCGCCGCCGGGCTGCGCTTCCATGTCGACCTGGAGGCCCTGCCCGACCGCGCGCATCTGGTGCACATACTGCTCGCGCTCCCCGAAGGGGGCGGCGGGCCGGCCAGGTTCGGCGCCACCGCGGCCCCGTTCGCCGCCGTCACCTCCACGGACGGCACCGAGATCGCCAGCTTCACCATCACCGACCTGGAGGCGGAGTCCGCCGTCGTCGCGCTGGAGCTCTACCGCCGCCAGGGAGCCTGGAAGGTCCGCGCCGTCGGCCAGGGGTACGCGGGCGGGCTCGCCGAGCTGTTCCGCGACCAGGGCCTGCCGGGGGCCCGCGAGTTCGCCGCCGGGATCCAGGAGGCGGTGGCCCGGCACATGGCCAGCGCGATCCAGGCACCCCTGACCGGCACGCAGGACGGTGTACGCGTCCGCTCCGACCGGTCGGCCACGGCCACCCAGCCCGGCCAGACCGCCGCGGGCTCCACCGGATCCGGCGCCGCAGCCACCAGCGCCGGCGCTGGTACCACCCCCGGCACCGGCGCCACGCCCCACCAACTGCCCGGCACCCCCGGGCCCACCGGCCCGGACAGCCAGGGCCAGCAGCCCGCCGCCGCCTCGCACGGCACCACGGGCGGGCGGGTCGACTACACGCACCCGCGCCGCCGCACCACGGCCCCGCCCACCCCGCCGCCCGCGGCTCCGCCGGCCCAGCCCGGCCAGGCGTCCCGCCCGGTGGCGGGCGACGCGACCGGTTGGTCCCTGGAAGAGCGCCTCTACAACCAGGTGTGGGGCATGTTCGAGGACCTGGCCCGCGCCACCGCCGCCTACCGCAGCGCCGTCGACTTCGCCGAGTCCCGGATGGACCAGGAGCTCGACCGGGTCCTGTCCGACCCGCGCAGCCGGATAGGCGGCACCGGCGACGCGGCCCGCGAGGCCGCCCGCGCCAAGCGTGACCAGCTCACCGGCCAGGCGCGCGAGGCGCTCGACCGGGACCTCGCCCAGCTGGCCGCCGAGACCGAGGTCGTCGAGCCCGCGCTGCCGCCGTCGTACGCCCGCTGGGACAACCCCGTCTGGCACGCCTACCGCGTCCCGATGGACAACCCGATGGCGCTGCGCCTCGGCGATCTCCATCTCCCCGAGCGCACTGACCTCCGCATCCCGATGCTGGTCAGGCTCCCGCTGGAGCGCGGTCTGTGGATCGACAGCGGCAGATCGGGCTCGGAGGGTGCCCTCATGCTGGACGAGGGGCAGCTGCGCAGGCTCGCCATGGACAACGCCGTCGGTCACGCCGCACGTCTCCTCGCGGCCTACCCGCCCGGCGAGTTCACCGTCCATGTGATCGACGCCGCCGGCTCGGCCGCCGCGTCCCTCGCCCCGCTGGTCGGCTCGGGAGTGCTGAACCAGCCGCCGGCGACCGGCGCCGGGGGCGTCTCCGCCGTCCTCGCGAGGCTCACCCAGCGGGTGGACCTGGTGCAGATGGCCATCAGGGGCGGCGCCGCCGACTCACTGCCGCCCGATCTCGACACCGCCGAACAACTGCTCATCGTCAACGACTTCCCGCACGGGTTCGACGACCGCGCGGTCACCCAGCTGCGCTATCTCGCCGACGAGGGCCCGGCCGTCGGTGTCCATCTGATGATGGTCGCCGACCGGGAGGACGCCAGCGCGTACGGGCCCGTGCTCGACCCTCTCTGGCGTTCGCTGCTGCGCATCACACCGGTCGCCGACGACCACCTCGCCGACCCCTGGGTCGGCCACGCGTGGACGTTCGAGCCGCTGGCCATGCCGCCGGGAAGCCAGATACTCCGACAGGTGCTCGAACAGGTCGCCGAGGCACGCCGCGCCTGGCGCCGCTGACGCGCCCGTACCGGTCCCCGAGCCCCGATCGCGAGGCCCCGGCACCGTACGGGCTCCCGCTCGCCGACGCGTCTCTGACCTGCACCCCCGCGCGAGCTTGACCATCGACTTTACCTTTTCTTGGGAGTTCCTGTACTCTCCATTGAACGGAGGGGAGTACTCCCGCACCGCGACGTACCCGTCAATACGGACCGCCATCGGTCCCGGGGCGTCGGCCCGCCGGCGCAGACGAGACGCACGGGTGGAAGAGACCTCCGGCAGCGACGACGCTGATCAGTAGCCGTACGACGCCGGAGGCGCAGTGGACGTTTCATGGATGACGTGGGCACTGACCATTTTTGGTCTGTGTGCCCTGATCGGGGTCGACTTCTTCATCGGGCGCAAGCCCCATGACGTGTCGATCAAGGAAGCCGGAATCTGGACGGTCGTCTGGATCGTTCTCGCCGCGCTGTTCGGCATCGGCCTGCTCGTGTTCGGCGAGAGTCAGGCATCGGGCGAGTTCTTCGCCGGATTCATCACCGAGAAGTCGCTCAGTGTCGACAATCTCTTCGTCTTCGTCCTGATCATGGCGAAGTTCTCGGTGCCCTCACACCTCCAGCAGCGGGTGCTGCTCTTCGGTGTGCTGATCGCGCTGGTCCTGCGCGCCATCTTCATCGCGGCGGGCGCCGCGATCATCGCGAGCTTCTCGTGGGTCTTCTACATCTTCGGCGCGTTCCTGATCTACACCGCCTGGAAGCTCATCCAGGAGGCGCGCTCGGACGACGAGGAGGAGGAGTTCGAGGAGAACCGCCTCCTGAAGTCCATCGAGAGCCGTTTCGGAGTGGCCGACAAGTACCACGGCACGAAGCTCTTCATCAGGAACAACGGCAAGCGGGTGCTGACCCCGCTGATGGTGGTCATGCTCGCCATCGGCACGACTGATGTGCTGTTCGCGCTGGACTCGATCCCCGCGATCTTCGGTCTGACCCAGGATCCGTACATCGTCTTCACCGCCAACGCCTTCGCGCTGATGGGTCTGCGACAGCTGTACTTCCTGATCGGCGGCCTGCTCAGGAAGCTGGTCCACCTCAGTTACGGGCTGTCGATCATCCTCGGGTTCATCGGCGTGAAGCTGGTGCTGCACGCGCTGCACGAGAACGGGGTGCATGTCCCCGAGATCTCCATCCCGTTCTCGCTCGCCGTCATCTGCGGTGTGCTGATCGTCACCACGATCACGAGCCTCATCGCCTCCAAGAAGCAGGCGGAGCGCGACGCGGCCGAGGGCGTCGGGAGCGGGAACAGCAAGGACAAGGACAGCGAGGGTAAGGCCGACATCGAGGCCTGACCGTACGGCGCGTGTGGACACCGCGCGCCGTACGCGGAGACAAGAACCGGGGCGAGTGGCATCAGCCGCTCGCCCCGGTTCTCTCTGTCTACCAGCCGCGCTCGCGCCAGGCCGGGAGCTGCGGGCGCTCCGCGCCGAGCGTGGTGTCGTCGCCGTGTCCCGGATAGACCCAGGTCTCGTCCGGCAACCGGTCGAAGAGCTTCGTCTCGACGTCGTTGATCAGACTGGCGAAGGCCTCCGGGTCCTGGTGCGTGTTGCCCACGCCGCCCGGGAAGAGGCAGTCGCCCGTGAAGAGATGCGGGTGGCCGTGCGGGTCGTCGTAGACCAGCGCGATCGAGCCCGGCGTATGTCCCACGAGATGGCGCGCGGTCAGCTCGATCAGTCCGACCCGGACCGTGTCGCCGTCGTCCACCAGCACCTCGGTCGGAACGGGAATCCCCTCGGCGTCGTACCGTCCGGCGAACGTCTCGGCGCCGGTGGCGGCCACGACCTCGGCCAGCGCCTGCCAGTGGTCGGCGTGCCGGTGCGTGGTCACGACCGACGCGATGCCGTCGTCACCGATCAGCGTCAGCAGCGTGTCCGCGTCGTTCGCGGCGTCGATCAGCAGCTGCTCCCCGGTGGCCCGGCAGCGCAGCAGATAGGCGTTGTTGTTCATCGCGCCGACCGCGACCTTGGAGATCATCAGGTCGGTCAACTCGTGCACATCGGCCGGTCCGTCGAGCTTCACGGCTCCGCTGTAGGTCATACCACTCAGCCTATAGCGGCGGCAGTACGGGCAGTGAGGAGTCCGAGGTCTTGAGCGCCGCACCGTCGCGGCGGCCGGCGAGCCAGCCCATCAGGTCGGCCGCCGGGCCGGTGACGGCCGCCGGGGTGCCGTCGGCGCGGCCGGTGCGCCAGGTGCGTCCGCCGGGCGAGGTGAGGGCGAGCGGGGGTACGTCGGGGTGCCCGGCGAAGCGCTCGGTGAGGAAGTCGGTCTCGCGGTCGGTGAAGTCGTCGGAGAGGTCTTCGAGCTCCCGGCCGATACCCAGGTCGACATGGTGGAGTTCGACCTCGACGAGCCTGCGGAAGGGGATCCGGGCGGCGATGTCCGTGACTCCGTTGCGGAGCGCGACCGTGCGTGCCCAGTCGGCGGGGACGGCCGCCACCCGACGGAGGTGCCCGGCCGTGGCGCGTACGTCGGCGACCTGGACGTCAAGGGGCCGGGATGCGTCGCGCTCGATGTCCCGGTCGCGGGTGACGGCGTCCGGGTACATGGGCCGGCCTTCGAGCACATTGACGAGTGCTTCGGCGTTCCGGGCGAGATGGGCCAGTACGTGACCCCGGCTCCAGCCCGGCAGCCGTGACGGCTCGGCCAGGGAGGAGTTGTCCAGCCGGGCGGCTGCGGTGAGGAGCCGCTCGGTCGCTTCATGTAGGGATTCCAGGTCGCGCACATGATCGAGCATGGGGCCGACCATAGCCCGGCCACTCCTTCGGGTGAAGGCGGTCGTAAGCTGCAGTAAATCGAATGCACGTGCTATAAGCTCCTGAGAGGCATCCTGACCAGGAGCCCTCGCGCCCCGGTGTCCCAGTGACCCGGGTCATTCCATTTGGCAGTCCATCGATTTGGCGACCCCCATTACTCTGGAACGGGGGCTCCGCCCCTGCTTCTCTCCAGAAAGGTGCGGACCGGCGTGGCCGACCGTCTCATCGTCCGTGGCGCTCGCGAACACAATCTCAAGAACGTCTCGCTCGACCTCCCGCGTGACTCCCTCATCGTCTTCACCGGGCTCTCCGGGTCGGGCAAGTCGTCCCTCGCGTTCGACACGATCTTCGCCGAGGGGCAGCGTCGTTATGTCGAGTCGCTGTCCTCCTACGCCCGGCAGTTCCTCGGGCAGATGGACAAGCCGGACGTCGACTTCATCGAAGGCCTTTCGCCGGCCGTCTCCATCGACCAGAAGTCGACCTCCCGCAACCCCAGGTCGACCGTCGGCACGATCACCGAGGTCTACGACTACCTCCGGCTGCTCTTCGCCCGTATCGGCAAGCCGCACTGTCCCGTCTGCGGCCGGCCGATCGCCCGCCAGTCGCCGCAGGCCATTGTCGACAAGGTCCTTGAGCTGCCCGAGGGCAGCCGGTTCCAGGTGCTGTCGCCGCTGATCAGGGAGCGCAAGGGCGAGTTCGTCGATCTGTTCTCGGACCTCCAGACCAAGGGGTACAGCCGGGCGCGTGTCGACGGGCAGACCATCCAGCTGAGCGAGCCGCCGAAGCTCAAGAAGCAGGAGAAGCACACCATCGAGGTGGTCGTCGACCGTCTCACGGTGAAGGGCAGCGCCAAGCGCCGGCTGACCGACTCGGTCGAGACCGCGCTCGGGCTCTCCGGCGGCATGGTCGTGCTCGACTTCGTCGACCTCCCGGAGGACGACCCCGAGCGCGAGCGGATGTACTCGGAGCATCTGTACTGCCCGTACGACGACCTGTCCTTCGAGGAGCTGGAGCCGCGCTCCTTCTCCTTCAACTCGCCCTTCGGTGCCTGCCCCGACTGCACGGGTATCGGCACCCGTATGGAGGTCGACCCGGAGCTGATCGTCCCCGACGAGGAGAAGTCGCTGGACGAGGGCGCGATCCACCCGTGGTCGCACGGCCACACCAAGGAATACTTCGGCCGGCTCATCGGCGGACTCGCCGAGTCCGTCGGCTTCCGTACGGACATCGCGTGGGCCGGACTGCCGCAGCGCGCCAAGAAGGCACTGCTGTACGGGCACAAGACCCAGGTCGAGGTGCGGTACAGGAACAGGTACGGCCGCGAGCGGGCGTACACGACCCCGTCCTTCGAAGGCGCGGTCTCCTTCGTCAAGAGGCGGCACTCGGAGGCGGAGAGCGACAGCAGCAGGGAGCGCTTCGAGGGCTACATGCGCGAGGTGCCCTGCCCGACATGTCACGGCACCCGTCTCAAGCCGCTCGTCCTCGCGGTCACGGTCATGGACAGGTCCATCGCCGACATCTCAGCGATGTCGATCAGCGAATGCGCCGACTTCCTCGGCAAGATGACGCTGAACGCCAGGGACAAGCAGATCGCCGAGCGGGTTCTCAAGGAGGTCAACGAACGGCTGAGGTTCCTGGTCGACGTCGGCCTGGACTATCTCTCGCTCAACCGCGCGGCCGGCACGCTCTCCGGCGGTGAGGCGCAGCGCATCCGGCTCGCCACCCAGATCGGCTCCGGTCTCGTGGGTGTCCTCTATGTGCTGGACGAGCCGTCCATCGGCCTCCACCAGCGCGACAACCACCGGCTGATCGAGACCCTCATCCGGCTGCGCGACATGGGCAACACCCTGATCGTCGTGGAACACGACGAGGACACCATCAAGGTGGCCGACTGGATCGTCGACATCGGCCCCGGCGCGGGTGAGCACGGCGGCAAGGTCGTCCACACCGGCACGCTGAAGGAGCTCCTGGACAACGAGGAGTCGATGACCGGGCAGTATCTGTCCGGCAAGAAGGCCATCCCGACGCCGGACGTGCGCAGGCCGGTCGACCCCAAGCGGCGGCTCACGGTCCACGGCGCGCGGGAGAACAACCTGCGGGACATCGACGTGTCGTTCCCGCTGGGCCTGTTCACCGCCGTCACGGGCGTCTCGGGATCCGGCAAGTCGACCCTGGTCAACGACATCCTCTATCTGCACCTGGCCCGTGAGCTGAACGGCGCCAAGTCGGTGCCGGGGCGCCACACCCGGGTCGACGGGGACGACCTGGTCGACAAGGTCGTGCATGTGGACCAGTCGCCCATCGGCCGTACGCCCCGCTCCAACCCGGCGACGTACACCGGGGTCTTCGACCATGTGCGCAAGCTCTTCGCCGAGACGATGGAGGCGAAGGTCCGCGGCTATCTCCCCGGGCGCTTCTCCTTCAACGTCAAGGGCGGGCGCTGTGAGAACTGCGCGGGCGACGGCACCATCAAAATCGAGATGAACTTCCTGCCGGACGTGTACGTCCCGTGCGAGGTGTGCCACGGAGCGCGCTACAACCGGGAGACCCTGGAGGTGCACTACAAGGGCAAGTCCATCGCCGAGGTGCTGGACATGCCGATCGAGGAGGGGCTCGACTTCTTCGAGGCCGTCCCGACGATCTCGCGTCATCTCAAGACGCTCAACGAGGTGGGGCTGGGCTATGTGCGGCTCGGCCAGTCCGCGCCGACCCTCTCGGGCGGCGAGGCGCAGCGCGTGAAGCTCGCCAGCGAACTCCAGAAGCGGTCCACGGGCCGCACGGTGTACGTGCTGGACGAGCCCACCACCGGGCTGCACTTCGACGACATCAGCAAGCTGATCAACGTGCTGTCGGGGCTGGTCGACAAGGGCAACACGGTCATCGTCATCGAGCACAACCTGGACGTCATCAAGACGGCGGACTGGGTCGTCGACATGGGGCCCGAGGGTGGCAACGGCGGCGGGCTCGTCGTCGCCGAGGGCACACCGGAGCAGGTGGCCGGGGTCTCGACCAGCCACACCGGAAAGTTCCTTCGGGAGATCCTCGACGTGGAGCGGATCAGCGACGCGGCCTCTTCGGGCCGGACGAAGTCACCGGCCCGCAAGACGGCGGCGAAGGTCGCGGTGAAGAAGACGGTCGCGGCCAAGAAGACGGCCGCGCGGTCCCGTAAGGCGTGACATCAGAAGGCCGAGGCGCCGCCGGAGGGCGCCTCGGCCGAACGTATGCACGAGATCTGGGTCAGAATGGGCACCTTCCATCAAACGGCAGGATGCGAGATGAAGGTGTCCGAGCAGCAGCGCCCTGAGAGCGCTTCCGTCGTCCGGATCATGGCAGAGGTCCTCGGGACCGATGAGTTGAAGTCCTCCGACAGCTTCTACGACTTCGGCGGCACGTCCCTCCAAGCGGTACGCATATGCACCCGCGTCAAGAGAGAGCTGGGTATCCGGGTCTCTCCCGACACGGTCTTCGACAGTGAAACGGTCGGGGACTTCCAGGCAGCCGTGATGGCCCGCGGCGAAGCCGTCTGACCGGGACGGGGACCGACTTCTCATGTCCCGCATGTCCAACACCACTCCCGCCCCTTCCACGCCTGAAGCGCGGCTGATCCACGAGGCCGTGGCACAGCAGGCCAGGCTCCGGCCGGATGCCACGGCACTCGTCTTCGGTCGCCGGCGCGTCAGTTACCGGACGCTCGACCTCGCGGCGGAGGCGTACGCCGCAGAGCTCGGCCGCCTCGGTGTGGGCCCCGGACGGCCGGTGCCCGTACTGCTGCCGCGCTCGCCCCAGTTGGTGGCCGTGCTCCTCGCCGTACTGAAACGCGGTGCCGCCTACGCGGCGCTGGATCACAAGCTCCCCGCCGACCGGCTGCGCACCGTGCTCGGCATGGTGGCCCCGCCCGTCGTCGTCGCCCCGTCGCCGGGCGCCCACGTGTTGCCCGCCGTGGACGACGACGACCGCACCGTATGGCGGCCACCCGCCGAAGAGCTGACCGAAGCGGCCGAACGGGCACCGGCCGCACGCCGCCCCTCGCACGCGCCGCACGCGCCGGACTCGGTGGACGCCTCGGACGCGGCGGACGACGGGGCCGCTCCCGCCACCGTGTTCTTCACCTCCGGCACCACCGGCACCCCCAAGGGCGTGCTCTCCCCGCACCGCGCGACCACCCGGCTGTTCGGTCCGGACAGCTTCGCCGACTTCGGCCCCGGCCGTGTGATGTCCCAGGCCGCACCTGTCTCCTGGGACGCGCTCACCCTCGAACTGTGGAGCATGCTGACCACCGGCGGCACGGTCGTGCTGGTCGACGGCGACTACTTCCTCCCCGACGACCTGGCCGAACTCGTCGAATCCACCGGCCTGGACACCATCTGGCTCACCGCCGCGCTCTTCAACCTCTTCGTGGACGAGGACCCCGACTGCTTCACCGGACTGCGCCAGGTCTTCACCGGCGGCGAGCGTCTCTCCGCCCCGCACATCCGGGCGTTCCTCGCCCGCCACCCGGGCATCACGCTGGTCAACGGCTACGGCCCGGTCGAATGCTGTGTCTTCGTCACCACCCACCGGATCCGACCGGCCGACTGCGAGGCCGAGTACGGTATTCCGCTCGGCACAGCGGTCCCCGGCACCGCGATCCATGTCCTCGACGGCGACCGTGAGGTGCCGCCCGGCACGCTTGGCGAGATCTGTGTCTCCGGGGACGGACTGGCCGACGGTTACCTCGGCAACGAGCGGGCCACGAGGGAGAGTTTCACCACGTTCGACCCCGGCACCGGCCCCAGAAGGATCTACCGCACCGGCGATCTCGGCCGGCTGGACGGTGAAGGAGTGCTCCACTTCCACGGCCGCGCCGATCGCCAGATCAAGATCTCGGGACACCGCGTCGAGCCCGCCGAGACGGAGGCCGCGGCCCTGCGCCTGCCGGGGATACGGGAGTGTGCCGTGGTCCCCGTCGCTGGTCGGAGCGGTGCGTACGAGCGTCTGGCGATGTTCTACACCGAGGAGCCGTACGGCGGGACGGACGCGAAGGGCGACGCCGATACCGCGGTCGACGGCTCGGACGCGGAGCCGGAGGCCGTACGGAAAGCGCTCGCCGCCGTACTGCCGCGTGCCCAGGTGCCGGACGAGGTCAGACGCATCGGTTCGTTCCCCCGGACGCCCAACGGCAAGATCGACATCGCCGCACTGTTGGACCCGCCGGGCTGAGGGACGCATGATCGGTGTCTGAATATCGCCGCACCGGCCTCGTCCGCCACCCCCCAGAGGTCCGTCCCAGTCGTTCGCACCACGAAGCGAGAAGCGATGGAACCGCGTACCTACCCGATGTCGTTCGAGCAGGAGTCGATCTGGCTCAACGACCAGTACCAACAGGGCACCTCGCGCTATCTGGAGTCGTGGGTCCACCGGCTGCGCGGAGCCCTCGACATCGTTGCCGTCGAAGCCGCGCTGACCGGCATCGTGGCCCGGCACGAGGCGCTGCGCAGCAGGCTGGTGCTGGTGGACGGTGCTCCCCGGCAGGTCGTCGTCCCGCCGATGCGGGTTCCGGTCGTCGTACGGCGGATCGCCGCGGACGAGTGCGGAACGGCTCTCAGGGACGCTGTCACGCGGCAGTTGGACCTCGCCGAACCGCCGCTGCTGAAGGCCACACTGCTGGTGATCGGCGACAGCGACGGCAACGAGAACGGCGACCACGACAACGACTCCGAGCAGGAATCGGTGCTCGCCGTCGCCATCCACCACGCCGTGATCGACGGCTGGTGCTTCAGTCTCCTAGACCAGGAGTTCGGCGAGCTCTACCGCGCCGAGGTCGAGCACCGGGCGCCCCGGCTGCCCGAACTGCCCGTCCAGTCGGGGCCGTACGCCGAGCGCCAGCGCGGCACCGGCGCCGAGGACCGCGCGCGGCTGGTCGAGCACTGGCGGGCCGAACTCGCCGGCGCGCCCGACGAGTCGTCGTTCCCCGCCGACCGCCCGCGCCCGCCCGTCCTCAGCCACCACGGCGGCCAGGTCGAGTTCGCCGTCGACGCCGCCACAGGAGGGCGGATACGCCGCCTCGCCGCGCGGCTGCGGACGACGCGTTTCGTGGTGCTGGCCGCCGCGCTGACCGCGCTGATCGGCCGCCACACCGGCCAGGACGATCTCGTCATCGGCACGCCCGTGTCGCGCCGCGACGAGCCGGAGACCGAGGATCTCATCGCCTGTCTCACCGATGTGCTGCCGCTGCGCGGACGGCCGCGCCACGACCGGTCGTTCACGGATCTGACCCAGGAGATGAAGCATCAGGTCCGCTCGGCCGTCCGGCACAAGGACGTGCCGTACAGCCATCTGGTGCGCGAGTTGGGTGTCGAGCGCACGCTCAGCCGCTTTCCGCTCTTCCAGGTGGTGTTCGCGGTCGACGACGCGCCCCCGTCGGCGCTGTCCCTGCCCGGCGTCCGGGCCGAACGCATCCAGGCGCACGGCGGGACCGCCAAGTACGACGTGTTCCTGCACCTGTTGCCCGACGGGGACGGGTACCGCGGGCTGTGGGAGTACTCCGCGGACCTCTTCGACCGGGCGACGGCCGAGCGGCTGGCGGCCCGGTTCGTCACGTTCCTCGCCGACGCCGTCGCCCGCCCCGACGCCGCGCTCCAGGACCTGGCGGTCATGCCGGCCGACGAGGAGCGGCGGGTGCTCACCGAGTGGGCCCACGGCGCGCCCCCGCCTTCCGAAGTGCCGCTCGTGCACGAGGCGTTCGCACGCTCGGCCCGGCGGACACCGGACGCCCCCGCCGTCGTCGCGCACGGGCGGACCCTGTCGTACGCGGAGGTGGACGCCGCCGCCGACCGGGTCGCCGCGCTGCTTGTCGAGCGGGGGGCCGTACGCCGCCCCGTCGGCGTCTGCCTGGGGCGGACGGTGGACCTGCCGGTGGCCGTCCTCGGGGTGCTGAAGGCGGGCGGCAGCTGTGTGCCGATCGACCCTGACCATCCGGCGGAGCGGATCGCGTTCACGGTGCGGGACAGCGGGATCGGGATCCTGCTCACCCGGCGCGGCTGCCGGCCGGCCGAACTGCCCGCCGGTGTGCGGGCGGTGCTCATCGACGAACTGCCGGATGTCCGGGAGCGGTTCGAAGGGGCCGCCCCCGTCGCCCCCATCGCTCCCGTCGTCCCGGTGGCGCCCGACGACCTCGTGTACGTGATCTACACCTCGGGTTCGACAGGCCTGCCCAAGGGCGTCGCCATGGAGCACGGCCCGCTCGCCAACCTGATCGAGTGGCAGCGCCGCAGGTCGGCGGCCGGACCGGGCACCGGTGAGGGGGCACGGACGCTTCAGTTCGCGCCCCTCGGCTTCGACGTCGCGTTCCAGGAGATCTTCTCGACCTGGGCGGCCGGAGGCGCGCTCGTCCTCGTGGACGAAGAGGCCCGGAGAGATCCGCACCAACTGCTCGGCCTGATCGCCTCGGAGCGGATCGAGCGGCTGTTCCTGCCGTTCGTCGCGTTGCAGCAACTGGCGGAGTACGCGTGCGCGACCGGCCGCCGCTGCGACTCTCTCAAGGAGGTCCTCACGGCGGGTGAACAGCTCCATGTCACGCCCGCTCTGCGGCAGTTCTTCGGCTCGCTCACCCCGGCCGCGCTGGAGAACCAGTACGGCCCCTCCGAGACCCACGTCGTGACCGCCGAGCGCCTCGGCCCCGACCCGGCCGGCTGGCCCGATCTGCCGAGCATCGGCCGCCCTGTCGACGGCGCGACGGTCGCGCTGCTCGACGAGCGGCTGCGGCCGGTGCCGGCGGGCGCCGTGGGGGAGATCTGCGTCGGGGGACCGGTGGTCGCGCGCGGCTATGTGGGGCGCCCCGAGCTGACCGCCGAGAGGTTCGTGCCCGGCGACATCCCCGGCACCGGCGCGAGCGGCGGCAGCCGGTTCTACCGCACGGGCGACCTGGCCCGGCTGCTGCCCGACGGCCGGATCCAGTACGTGGGCCGGGGCGACGGCCAGGTCAAGATCCGGGGCCACCGGGTGGAGACCGGCGAGGTCGAGGCGGCCGTACGCGCCCAGCCCGGCATCGCCGACGCGGCTGTCGTGGCCCAGGAGCTCGGCCCGGGAGCCGGGAAGCGGCTCCTCGCCTACTTCATCACCGGGGACCCGACGGCGCCCGGCCCGGAGGAGATACGCCGGGCGCTGCGTGCCCGGCTGCCCGAACCGCTGGTCCCGGCACGCTGCGTACCGGTCGACCGCTTCCCGCTCACGCCGAGCGGCAAGGTCGACCGCGTCGCGCTCGCCGAAGGGACCGGTTACGGCGAGGGCGACACCCCGGGGGCCGGCGCCGCGCCCCGTACCGCCACCCAGGAGCGGATCGCGCACCTGTGGTCGACGCTGCTCGGCCTCGGCCCCGTAGGCGTGCACGACGACTTCTTCGCGCTCGGCGGCGACTCCCTGCTGGCGACCCGGCTCGTCCTCGCGCTCCGGGAGGAACTGGCCGTACGGATACCGCTCCGCTCGGTCTTCACCTCACCGACCGTCGCGGGCCTCGCCGCGCTGGTGGACGACGCGGAGGAACGAGCGCGGGACGAGCTGTCCCCGGTCCCGGGCGCCTCCTCCGTAGGAGGGGAGGCCCTTCCCGGCCAAGGCCTTCCGGACCCGAGTCCTCACGACCCGAGTCCTCACGACCTCGGCGACGACATCCGGCTCGCCCCGGACATCGTCGCCGCGGCCGATGTCCGCACCGTCGTCCCCGACCCGGAACACATCCTTCTCACCGGGGCCACCGGCTTCCTCGGCGCCTTCCTGCTGAGGGAACTGCTGCGGACAACCGACGCCACCATCCACTGTCTGGTGCGCGGCGGCGATCAGCCGAGCGCCGAGAAACGACTGTGCTCGGTCATCGATTCGTACGGCCTCAGCGACCCGTCCAGCGAGCACCGCGTCTCGGTGATCGCCGGCGATCTGGCCCGGCCCCGGCTTGGCCTCCCCGCGGCCGACTTCGACCGGCTCGCCCGCAGTGTCGACGTCGTCTACCACGCCGGGGCCGCCGTCAATCTGGTCTTCTCCTACGAGCAGTTGAGAGCCGCCAACGTGCACGGCACGCAGGAGATCCTGCGGCTCGCCGCCCTGCACCGCACCGTGCCCGTCCATCACATCTCCACCGTCGGTGTGTACGGGGGCGGTGCGGCCGGCAGCGCGTACGGCGCCGCCGAGAGCCCCGTACACGGCATCCGGTCCATCCGCTCCGAGGACCCGACCGGACCGCTCGCCGCGCTCGAACACGGCTACACACAGAGCAAATGGGCGGCCGAACAGCTCGTGGAGGCCGCGCGTGACCGGGGGCTGCCCGTCTCCGTCTACCGGCCCACCCGGATCACCGGAGAATCGACCACCGGCGTCTGCCAGACGGGCGACTTCATGTGGCTGCTGCTGAAGGGCTGCGTCCAGGCGGGCGTCGCCCCGTCGGGCGTCGACACCGCCTTCGACCTCGTGCCGGTGGACTACGTCAGCGCCGCCGTGGTGGCGCTCTCCCGTCAACCCCGGTCGGCGGGACGGACGTTCCATCTCGCGGGGGAGCGCCCACTGCGCATGGACACCGCCGTCACGCGCCTGCGCGCGCTCGGCCACGCCGTCGAGGACGTCCCGCCCGCCGACTGGCTGGCCGCCACCGAGGCGGATCCCGGCAACGCGGCCTTCCCGCTGCTCGCGGCCATGGCCGCCGAGACGCGCGGAGGGGGATCGGAGGGGAGCGCGCTCTTCGATGCGCGGGACACCCGGCGTGCGCTGGCGGGCACCGGGATCGTCTGCCGCGACATCGACGAAGAGCTCTTCCGTACGTATGTCGACTACTTCACCCGCACGGGCTTCCTGCCGCCACCGGCCCCCTCCCGGGCGGCCCCTGCCGCCGCCGGTCCGGGTCCGCTCCCGCCCCCAGCTCCGGCCCCCTCTTCGGTACCGAGGCCGCAGCCGCAGCCGAAGCCCCGGTCGACCCCGTCCGCCCCTACGCCACCTCGTCCTCATAAGGAGGCTCCGCGCCGGTGCGGGAGCAGGTGACCGCGGCGGCCCGCGCGGCGAAGCCGAGGATGTCCCGCCACTGCCCCGCGTCGAGCGCGTCCACCGCCGCAGGGCCGCCCGGCACGCCTCCCAGCCACCGGGCGTCCTCCTCGGAGAGCTTCAGGAGCTACACGTACGGCAGCCACGGCGCGAACCGCGCGCGGTAGGCGTCGGCGTTCGGGACCAGCGGCGGCCGGATGTTGGGGTCGAGCAGGGTGAAGACCCCGCGGCCGGCCTCCCGGCGCAGCAGTGTCTCGTACGCGCTCGTGCCCGGTTCGAGCACGAGCGAGCAGGTGCCGAGCGCCAGCGCCCGTGCCGACGGCGGCAGTTGGGGCGGCAGCTCGAAGAGCCGGTCGGCGGTGCGCTGCGCGTAGAAGCCGTAGCCGGCCGCCCGGCCTTCGGCGGCCTGCTGCCGGACCAGGTCGATCAGTGCCTCTCCGGCGACGACGATCCCGCCGCCGAACGTAACCCATCGTCCTCACACGCGACAGCGTGTGCGTGGCCGACCGCACACGATGCCCGCGGCGGGCGCCCGAATCGCCCCGGGTAGGGTCGGGACCAGCGCCAGCCTTTCCGACCAGTGGAGACACCATGCCCGCCCGGCCCACCCCCCGTCGTACCGTCCTGAAGGGGGTCGCCGTCGCCGGTGCGGCCGGTTTCGGCGTGGCCGCCTGCTCCACCGAGTCGAAGCTCGGTCACGCGCAGGAGCCGACCCCGACCGCCCCGGTCGACCTCGGCGCCGCCGACGCGGTACCGGTCGGCGGCGCCAAGCTCTACCGGGAAGAGCGTCTGGTGGTGAGCTGTCCCGCCGAGGGCCAGTACAAGGCCTTCAGCGCGCAGTGCACCCACGCGGGCTGTGTGCTGGAGAAACTGGACGGCAACGAGGGCAACTGCCCCTGCCACGGAAGCCGGTTCGACGTCACGACGGGCAAGGCGTTGAAGGGCCCGGCGACGGTGCCGCTGCCCGAGGTGCCGATCAGCGCGAAGGACGGCAGGCTCGTCGCCGGACCGGACGCCTGAGCGCCCCTCTTCAAGCCGGACAACACCCCCACCGCCCCACCCGGCGCGGCCACACTGTCGGTGCCCGCAAGTAGGGTGGAAGACATGGCCGACCCCTCCAGCTACCGCCCCAAGCCGGGACAGATCCCCGACTCCCCGGGGGTCTACAGGTTCCGCGACGATCACCGCCGGGTGATCTATGTCGGGAAGGCCAAGAGCCTGCGTCCCCGGCTCTCCAGCTACTTCCAGGACCTGGCGAATCTTCATCCGCGCACCCGCACGATGGTCACCACGGCCGCGTCCGTCGAGTGGACGGTCGTCTCCACCGAGGTCGAGGCGCTCCAGCTCGAATACTCGTGGATCAAGGAGTACGACCCCCGGTTCAACGTCAAGTACCGCGACGACAAGAGCTATCCGTATCTCGCGGTCACGCTGAACGAGGAATTCCCCCGCGTACAGGTCATGCGCGGCGCCAAGAAGAAGGGCGTGCGCTACTTCGGTCCGTACGGCCACGCGTGGGCCATCCGCGAGACCGTCGACCTGATGCTCCGGGTCTTTCCCGTACGCACCTGCTCCGCCGGGGTGTTCAAGAACGCCGAGCGCACCGGACGGCCCTGTCTCCTCGGCTACATCGGCAAGTGCTCGGCGCCCTGCGTCGGCCGTGTCACCCCGGAGGAGCACCACGAACTGGCCGAGGAGTTCTGCGACTTCATGGCCGGCCGCACCGGCGCGTACATCCGCAGGCTGGAGCAGCGGATGGCCGTCGCCGCCGAAGACATGGAGTACGAGAAGGCGGGCCGGCTGCGCGACGACATAGGGGCGCTGCGCCGGGCGATGGAGAAGAACGCCGTCGTGCTCGCCGACGCCACCGACGCCGACCTGATCGCCGTCGCCGAGGACGAACTGGAAGCGGCCGTACAGATCTTCCACGTCCGCGGCGGACGCGTCCGCGGCCAGCGCGGCTGGGTGACCGACAAGGTCGAGGAGGTCGACACGGCGGGCCTGGTCGAGCACGCGCTCCAGCAGCTCTACGGGGAGGAGATCGGCGACTCGGTTCCCAAGGAGGTCCTTGTCCCGGCCCTGCCCGATGACCAGCGGGAGACCGACGCGCTCTCCCAGTGGCTGAGCGACCGCCGCGGCTCGCACGTCTCGCTGCGGATCCCGCAGCGCGGCGACAAGAAGGACCTGATGGCGACGGTGGGGCGCAACGCCCAGCAGTCGCTCGCCCTCCACAAGACGAAGCGGGCCAGCGATCTGACTACACGCTCGCGGGCCCTGGAGGAGATCGCGCAGGCACTCGGACTGGACAGTGTGCCGCTGCGTATCGAGTGCTTCGACATCTCGCACCTCCAGGGTGACGACGTCGTGGCGTCGATGGTCGTCTTCGAGGACGGCCTCGCCCGCAAGAGTGAGTACCGCCGCTTCCAGATCAAGGGCTTCGAGGGCCAGGACGACGTCCGTTCGATGCACGAGGTGATCGGCCGGCGCTTCAGGCGCTACCTCGTAGAGAAGGAGCGGACGGGGGAGTGGACGGCGGAGGAGGGCGCCGACGCCCAGGACCAGAACGGTGAGGATCCGAGCGGCCGGGACCGGGCCGCCCAGCAGCCGAGCGCCCCGGGCGAGGACGGGAACAACGGCCACGCCGGACCGTCGTCTCTCAAGGAGGACGACGGCAGGCCCAAGCGTTTCGCGTACCCGCCCCAGCTCGTCGTGGTCGACGGCGGACAGCCCCAGGTGGCCGCCGCCAAGCGGGCCATGGACGAGCTGGGCATCGACGACGTCGCCGTCTGCGGCCTCGCCAAGCGCCTCGAAGAGGTCTGGGTGCCCGACGACGACGATCCCGTGGTGCTGCCCCGCTCCAGCGAAGGGCTGTACCTTCTCCAGCGCGTACGTGACGAGGCCCACCGCTTCGCCATCACCTATCAGCGGGCCAAACGGGCCAAACGCATCCGCAGCAGCCCCCTGGACGACGTCCCCGGCCTCGGCGAGACCCGGAAGCAGGCACTCATCAAGCATTTCGGCTCGGTGAAGAAGCTCCGGCAGGCCACAATCGAGCAGATCTGTGAGGTGCCGGGGCTCGGCCGCAAGACGGCTGAGTCCGTGGCCGTGGCCCTCGCCCAGACGGCACCGGCCGCGCCCGCTGTCAACACGGCAACAGGAGAGATCATGGAAGACGACGGGGGCAGCACGCATGACTGAGCAAGACCGGGACGGAGTGGCAGACGTGAGTACGGGTGAGCCCGAGGAACGCGCGGAGGGGGCAGCACAGGAAACGGGCGGGAAGACCACGCGGGAGAACGCCGGAGAGCCCGTCGAAGGGACCGACGCGGCCGGGGAGCCCGTCCCCGAGCCCGCCATCCCCGAGCTGGTGATCATCTCCGGCATGTCGGGCGCGGGCCGCAGCACGGCCGCCAAGTGTCTTGAGGACCTCGGCTGGTTCGTCGTGGACAACCTGCCACCCGCTCTGATCCCCACCATGGTCGAGCTCGGCGCCCGCTCGCAGGGCAACGTCGCCCGGATCGCCGTGGTCGTCGACGTCCGGGGACGCCGCTTCTTCGACAACCTGCGCGAATCGCTCGCCGACCTCGACGCCAAGCAGGTCACCCGCAGGATCGTTTTCCTGGAGTCCTCCGACGAGGCCCTGGTCCGCCGCTTCGAGTCCGTACGCCGTCCGCACCCCCTCCAGGGCGACGGCCGGATCGTGGACGGCATCGAGGCCGAGCGGGACCTCCTGCGCGAGCTGCGCGGCGACGCCGACCTGGTGATCGACACCTCCAGCCTCAACGTCCACGAGCTGCGCGCCAAGATGGACGCCCAGTTCGCCGGCGACGAGGAGCCGGAGCTGCGGGCCACCGTCATGTCGTTCGGCTACAAGTACGGCCTGCCGGTCGACGCCGACCTCGTGGTCGACTGCCGCTTCCTGCCGAACCCGCACTGGGTTCCCGAGCTGCGCCCCTTCACCGGCCTCAACGAGGAGGTGTCCGGCTATGTCTTCAACCAGCCGGGCGCCAAGGAGTTCCTGGACCGCTACACGGAGCTGCTGGAGCTGATCGCCGGCGGCTACCGCCGTGAGGGCAAGCGCTATGTGACCGTCGCCGTCGGCTGCACCGGCGGCAAGCACCGCTCCGTCGCCATGTCGGAGAAGCTGGGCGCACGGCTGGCTGCCGAGGGAATCGAGACCGTTGTCGTCCACCGGGACCTGGGGCGCGAGTGACCGGACGTAACTTCCGGCTGCGGCGGCTGCGCAGGGACACACCCGCGCTGGCCGGCCGTGGCCGCGGCGCCCAGCCCAAGGTCGTCGCGCTCGGCGGCGGCATGGGGCTGTCCGCCTCCCTGACGGCGCTGCGCCGGATCACCGGCGATCTCACGGCGGTCGTCACGGTCGCCGACGACGGCGGTTCCAGCGGCCGGCTCCGGGAGGAGCTGGGCGTGCTGCCGCCCGGTGATCTGCGCAAGGCGCTGGCGGCGCTGTGCGGCGACGACGACTGGGGCCAGACCTGGGCCCGCGTCATCCAGCACCGCTTCCAGTCCAAGGGCGACCTGCACGAACACGCGGTCGGCAATCTGCTGATCGTCGCCCTGTGGGAACAGCTCGGCGACCATGTCCTGGCCCTGGACCTGGTCGGCAAGCTCCTCGGCGCCCACGGCAGGGTGCTGCCGATGTCCGCGGTGCCGCTGGAGTTGCAGGCGCTCGTACGGGGCCATGACCCGGACCACCCGGACGAGATCGACACCGTACGGGGCCAGGCGACGGTCGCCCTGACCCGCGGCGAGGTGCAGTCCGTGCATCTCGTGCCGAACGACCCGCCGGCGGTCCCCGAGGCCGTCGCCGCCGTCCTCGACGCGGACTGGGTGGTGCTCGGCCCCGGTTCCTGGTTCTCGTCCGTGATCCCCCATCTCCTCGTGCCCGAGCTGCTCGACGCGCTCGTGGAGACGAAGGCCCGCCGGGTGCTCTCGCTGAACCTCGCGCCGCAACCCGGTGAAACCGATGGCTTCTCACCGCAGCGTCATTTGGAGGTTTTGGGACGACACGCCCCTAAACTCGCCCTGGACGTGGTGCTGGCCGACGAGGCCGCCGTGCCCGACAGCGAATCACTCTCCGACGCCGCCATGCGGTTCGGTGCCGCGGTCGAGCTGGCCCCGGTGGCCCGGCCCGACGGACTTCCGAAGCATGACCCGGAACTGTTGGCCGCCGCGTACGACCGTATTTTCCGGATGCATGGAAGGATCGGCCCATGGCGATGACGGCAGCGGTGAAGGACGAGATCGCCCGGCTTCCCGTCACCCGTACGTGCTGCAGGAAGGCCGAAGTCTCGGCGATTCTCCGGTTCGCGGGTGGTCTCCATCTGGTGAGCGGACGCATTGTGATCGAGGCGGAGCTGGACACCAGCATCGCCGCGCGCCGGCTCCGCAAGGACATCCTGGAGATCTTCGGGCACAACTCCGAACTGGTGGTGATGGCCCCCGGCGGACTCCGCCGCGGCAGCCGCTACGTCGTACGGGTGATTACCGGCGGTGACCAGCTGGCCCGTCAGACGGGCCTGGTCGACGGCCGTGGCCGGCCGATCCGCGGACTGCCTCCCCAGGTGGTCTCCGGCGCGACCTGTGACGCCGAGGCGGCCTGGCGGGGCGCGTTCCTCGCGCACGGTTCGCTCACCGAGCCGGGGCGCTCATCCTCGCTGGAGGTGACCTGCCCCGGGCCTGAGGCGGCCCTCGCGCTCGTGGGCGCGGCCCGCAGGCTCCAGATCCCGTCCAAGGCGCGTGAGGTACGCGGCGTGGACCGGGTCGTCGTACGGGACGGGGACGCGATCGGGGCGCTGCTGACGCGGCTCGGGGCGCATGAGTCGGTGCTGGCGTGGGAGGAGCGGCGGATGCGCCGCGAGGTCCGCGCGACGGCCAACCGCCTGGCCAACTTCGACGACGCGAATCTGCGCCGCTCGGCCCGCGCGGCCGTGGCGGCCGGGGCCCGGGTGCAGCGGGCGCTGGAGATCCTGGGCGACGAGGTGCCCGAGCATCTGGCCGCCGCAGGTCGGCTGCGCATGGAGCACAAGCAGGCGTCGCTGGAGGAGTTGGGCGCGCTCGCCGATCCGGCGCTCACCAAGGACGCGGTGGCGGGACGGATCCGCAGGCTGCTGGCGATGGCGGACAAGAAGGCTCAGGACCTGGGCATTCCGGGGACGGAGTCGACGCTGTCGGAGGAGATGGCCGACGGCCTCGTCGGCTGAGAACGCCCCACGCCAACGCGCCGCCAACATGCCGCTGCCGGTACCCCGAAGGGACCGACAGCGGCATTTTGCATGGCCTTGATGCGCCCTTGACATGGTCATGCGGGTTGGCGAGCCTGTCGGCGTCCCGTCACACCTGTGGCGGACCACAGCAAGGGGGGCACATGAGACGCGGAGCGAGAGCGATCCTCGCGGCGGGCGCACTGTTGCTGAGCGGAATCACGGCGGCACCCGGCGCCCAGGCCGACACGGCCACCGAAAGGTCCCCGGCCGCGGCCGGGGACACCCTCAAGGTCTTCGACGCCGAGGTCACCGCCGGGCAGGTGCCGCTGCTCCTCGCGGCCGGCCAGGACGCCCATGAACTGGGCGAGTCGGTGCCGAAGGGCGGTACGGCCAAGGTCGAGCTGTTCCTCACCGACGACCAGGCGCGCGGGCTTGAGGCCCAGGGCGTCGATGTCACCGAGCGGAAGATCTCCGCGCAAACGGAATCCCGGCTGAAGGCGGCGGGGGACGGGGTGTACCGCCCGTACAGCGGTCCCGGCGGTCTCCAGGAGGAGATAACCGAGGCCGGCGCGGCCAACCCCGGCCTCACCAAGGTCGTCTCCATCGGCAAGACCATCCAGGGCAAGGACATCCTCGCCCTCAAGCTCACCAAGGGCGCGGACAGGACCAGGGACGGCGCCAAGCCCTCCGTGCTCTACATGTCCAACCAGCACGCGCGGGAGTGGATCACCCCCGAGATGACGCGGCGGCTGATGCACCACTATCTCGACAACTACGGCAAGGACCCGAGGATCACGAAGATCGTCGACTCCACCGAGCTGTGGTTCGTCCTCTCCGCCAACCCCGACGGCTACGACTGGACGCACGCCGCCGAAGCCAACCGTCTCTGGCGCAAGAACCTCCGCGACGTCAACGGCGACGGCGTCATCAGCCGCGGCGACGGCATCGACCTGAACCGTAACTTCACCTACAAGTGGGGCTACGACAACGAGGGTTCGTCCCCGCAGTCCACCAGCGAGACCTACCGGGGCGCCTCACCCGGCTCCGAGCCCGAGACCCAGGCGATCGACCGCCTCCAGAAGCGCATCGGGTTCGACTACGGCGTCAACTACCACTCCGCCGCCGAACTGCTCCTCTACGGCGTGGGCTGGCAGGTCGCCACCCCGACCCCCGACGACATCCTCTACCGGTCGCTCGCCGGCACCCCCGAGAACTCCGCGGTCCCCGGCTACTACCCGCAGGTCTCCTCCGAGCTCTACACCACCAACGGCGAGGCCGACGGACACGGCGCGAACGTCAACGGGATCATGATGTTCACCCCGGAGATGACCACCTGCGAGACGGTCTCCGACGGCATCCCGGACGACGCCTGGGAGGCGGACGACTGCCGGTCCGGCTTCAACTTCCCCGACGACGAGAAGCTGATCCAGGCGGAGTTCACCAAGAACATCCCCTTCGCGCTCTCCGTCGCCGAGACCGCCGCCCACCCCGACCGGCCGTCCTCATCGGTCGGACCGAGCGCCCCCGACTTCACCCCCGACACCTTCACCACCTCCTACGCGCGCGGCGGTGACCAGGAAGTCGCCGTCACCGCCCGCAAGTCGGTGCGTGACAAGGAGCTGAACTACCGGATCAACGGCGGCCGGACGCACGACGAGGACCTGCGGGCCTGGAAGGGCGGCGAGACCTACGGCGGCGATGACAACCTCCACTTCGACGAGTACCGCGCCGAGGTCGAGGACGCCGGTCCGGGCGACCGTGTCGAGGTCTGGTTCACCGGCCGTACCAAGAGCGGCAAGCGCACCACCAGCGACCGCTTCACCTACACGGTGGCCGAACGGCCCCGCGCCGACACCCTCGTGATCGCCGACGAAGGCGCGCCCGCGCAGTACGCGCGCGACTACGTCGACGCCCTCCGGGCCAACGGCCGTACCGCCGTTGTCTGGGACGTGGCCACGCAGGGCGCACCGCACCCCCTGGGCGTCCTCAGCCACTTCACCACCGCCGTCCACCACACCGGCGCGGGCACCTCGGACGGCGATACGCAGATCTCCGTACGCGACTTCCTCAACGAGGGCGGCAAGCTGATCGAGGCGGGCGAGCGGGCCGGCGGGAACACGCAGGTCGGGCGCACGCAGACGAACGACTTCAGCCAGTACTACCTCGGCGCGTACGGGCGTTCCGCCACGGCGGGCGCCACCGGCTTCACCGGGGCCGGCGCGCTCCTCGGGACGTCGGGACCGCTCGGCGCGGCACCCGGCAACCCGCTGGACCAGGCGGGCACCTACACCGTCACCTCCTCCGTACTCGCCCCGGACCTCTTCCCGCAGTTCACCAGCGCGGCGGCGGGGACCTACGACGTCGGCACCGGCGCCGCGGCGGTGACCACGAGGGACACCGTCCTGCTCGGCTTCGGGCTGGAGCAGGTCACGGACGCGGGGGCGCGTGCCGACGTGCTCGGCAAGGCGCTGCGGGCCCTGCGGGGCTGACCGCGCCCGCACCACCGGGGCCGCGTCAACCCGCGACGGCGTCCCGTACCCCCACCGGGCGGTACGGGACGCCGCTGGTTGGCAGGACCCTGGGCCCTGGCCCCCACGCGATGTCACCGAGGCGCGTGGGGGGAGGTAGGGTCATAAGAGGTCGGGGACATCCCATACGCACTCGCCGGCGTCGAAACCCGGCGTACCAACGAGGAGATCGGTTCGTGACGATCCGCGTAGGCATCAACGGCTTTGGCCGCATCGGCCGTAGCTACTTCCGCGCGCTGCTGGAGCAGGGTGCGGACATCGAGATCGTGGCTGTCAACGACCTGGGTGACACCGCGACCACCGCTCATCTGCTGAAGTACGACACGATCATGGGCCGCCTCAAGGCCGAGGTGAGCAACACCGCCGACACGATCACGGTCGACGGCAAGACGTTCAAGGTGCTCTCCGAGCGCAACCCGGCCGACATCCCCTGGGGTGAGCTGGGCGTCGACATCGTCATCGAGTCGACCGGCATCTTCACCAAGAAGGCCGACGCCGAGAAGCACATCGCGGGCGGCGCCAAGAAGGTCCTCATCTCGGCTCCGGCCAAGGACGAGGACATCACCATCGTGATGGGCGTCAACCAGGACAAGTACGACGCGGCCAACCACCACGTCATCTCCAACGCCTCCTGCACCACCAACTGTGTGGCGCCGATGGCCAAGGTCCTCCTGGAGAACTTCGGCATCGTCAAGGGCATGATGACGACGGTCCACGCGTACACCAACGACCAGCGCATCCTGGACTTCCCGCACAAGGACCTGCGCCGCGCGCGTGCCGCCGCCGAGAACATCATCCCGACCACGACGGGTGCCGCCAAGGCGACCGCGCTGGTCATCCCGGAGCTTGAGGGCAAGCTCGACGGCATCGCGATGCGCGTCCCGGTCCCGACGGGCTCCGTCACCGACCTGGTCGTCGAGCTGGAGCGCGAGGTGACCAAGGACGAGGTCAACGCCGCGTTCCAGAAGGCCGCCGAGGGTCAGCTGAAGGGCCTCCTGGAGTACACCGAGGACCCGATCGTCTCCTCGGACATCGTGAACTGGCCGGCCTCCTGCACCTTCGACTCCTCCCTGACCATGGTCCAGGGCAAGAGCGTGAAGGTCATCGGCTGGTACGACAACGAGTGGGGCTACTCCAACCGTCTGGTCGACCTGACCACCTTCATCGGCGGGCAGCTCTGACAGCGGTCCGGTAGGCAACTTCCGAATGTGTTCGACAGGGCTCGTGCGGCGCGACGTGGCGCTGACCGGGCCCTGTCGTCCGTGTGCTGTCCGTGCCGGCTCACCCGTGTGCTCGCGGACGTCGCGGGACGTGGAGCCGCTCTCAAGGAGTCACTGATACATGAAGACGATCGACGAACTTCTCGACGAAGGGGTCGCCGGCAAGCGCGTCTTCGTCCGGGCCGACCTCAATGTGCCGCTCGACGGCACCACCATCACGGACGACGGCCGGATCCGTGCCGTGCTGCCGACCGTCGCCAGACTCGCCGAGGCCGGCGCCCGCGTGATCGTGGCCTCGCACCTGGGCCGCCCGAAGGGCGCGCCCGACCCCGTCTTCTCGCTGGCCCCCGCCGCCGCGCGGCTCGGTGAACTCCTCGGCGCCGGCGTCGCGTTCGCGACCGACACCGTCGGCGACTCCGCGAAGTCCGTCGTCGGCGCCCTTGAGGACGGACAGGTCGCCGTCCTGGAGAACCTCCGCTTCAACGCCGGTGAGACGTCGAAGGACGACGCCGAGCGCGGCGCCTTCGCCGACCGGCTGGCCGAGCTCGCCGACCTCTACGTGGGCGACGGCTTCGGCGCCGTACACCGCAAGCACGCCTCGGTCTACGACCTGCCGGCCCGGCTGCCGCACGCGGCGGGCGGTCTGATCGCCACCGAGGTCGGCGTGCTCAAGAAGCTCACCGAGGACGTCGAGCGGCCGTACGCGGTCGTCCTCGGCGGCGCCAAGGTCTCCGACAAGCTCGGTGTCATCGACCACCTCCTGGAGAAGGCCGACCGCATCCTGATCGGCGGCGGCATGGCGTACACCTTCCTCAAGGCCCAGGGCCACGAGGTCGGCGCCTCGCTGCTCCAGGAGGACCAGATCCCGGCCGTCCAGGAGTATCTGAAGCGCGCCGACGAGCGGGGCGTGGAGTTCGTCCTGCCGGTCGACGTCCTGGTCGCGCCGGCCTTCCCCGACCTGAAGACGAAGGCGCCGGCGGACCCGGCGACCGTCCCGGTCGACGCCATCCCCTCGGACCGGATGGGTCTGGACAGCGGTCCGGAGACCAACCGGCTGTACGCGTCGAAGCTCGCCGACGCGACGACCGTCTTCTGGAACGGCCCCATGGGTGTCTTCGAGCACCCCGACTACGCCGAGGGCACCCGGGCCGTCGCCCAGGCCCTGATCGACTCCGACGCCTTCACGGTCGTCGGCGGCGGCGACTCGGCCGCCGCCGTCCGGATCCTCGGTTTCGACGAAAACGCATTCGGCCACATTTCGACCGGTGGCGGCGCCAGCCTCGAATACCTCGAGGGCAAGACGCTTCCCGGCCTCGCCGCACTGGAGGACTGACCTACTGATGGCAGCTGAAACCCCGACCGAGAAGACCGCCCGTACCCCGCTGATGGCGGGCAACTGGAAGATGAACCTCAACCACCTTGAGGCCATCGCGCATGTCCAGAAGCTCGCCTTCGCCCTGACCGACAAGGACCACGACGCGGTCGAGACGGCCGTCCTGGTGCCGTTCACGGACCTGCGGTCCGTGCAGACGCTGGTCGACGGCGACAAGCTCAAGATCAAGTACGGTGCCCAGGACATCTCCTCGCACGACTCCGGCGCGTACACCGGTGAGGTCTCCGGGCCGATGCTGGCCAAGCTGAAGTGCACGTACGTGGCCGTCGGTCACAGCGAGCGACGTCAGTACCACGCCGAGACCGACGAGATCTGCAACGCGAAGGTGCGGGCCGCCTTCAAGCACGGGCTGACCCCGATCCTCTGCGTCGGAGAGGGGCTGGACGTCCGCAAGGCCGGTGAGCAGGTCCCGCACACGCTCGCGCAGCTCGACGGCGGCCTCAAGGACGTCCCGGCCGACCAGGCCGAGTCCGTCGTGATCGCCTACGAGCCGGTGTGGGCCATCGGCACCGGTGAGGTCGCCACCCCCGAGGACGCGCAGGAGGTCTGCGGGGCGATCCGCGCGCGGCTCGCGGAGCTGTACTCGCAGGAGTTGGCCGACCAGGTCCGTATTCAGTACGGCGGCTCGGTGAAGGCCGGGAATGTCGCCGCGATCATGGCGCAGCCGGATGTGGACGGCGCCCTTGTCGGCGGTGCGGCGCTGGACGCCGAGGAGTTCGTCAAGATCGTCAGGTTCCGCGACCAGTAAGTATGCGAGGACGCGGATCCGTCGTACCCTGACGGGGGCCGACCGGCATTTCACAGGTGCCGCCGGCCCCCGTTGTCCTCGCAGTTCCGTCCAATCCCGATTCAATTCGAGAGAATTCCGGAAAGTAGGTCCAGCCGTGATTGTGGGGTTCTCGATCGCCCTGATCGTCTTCAGCCTGCTGCTTATGCTGCTGGTGCTGATGCACAAGGGGAAGGGCGGCGGTCTCTCCGACATGTTCGGTGGCGGCATGCAGTCGTCCGTCGGTGGTTCCTCGGTCGCCGAGCGTAACCTCGACCGCATCACCATCGTGGTCGGTATGGGATGGTTCGCCTGCATTGTCGTGCTTGGTCTGCTGATGAAGCTGGACAGCTGACCGGTCGTACAGTACGTCGCCGGGGGCGCGGCCTATCATGAGGCCCTGCGTCCCGGCGGTGGGGGTGTAACTCCACTTGCTGGACGCGCGTTGGGCCATACGTAGACTGGGGCGCTCGACAGCGGAGATGCCTCTCGACGCTTGATGCTTGCGGCACCATTCACGCAGGGAGTTACGACCGTGGCAAGTGGCAACGCGATCCGGGGAAGCCGGGTCGGAGCGGGGCCGATGGGTGAGGCCGAGCGTGGCGAGTCCGCGCCACGCGCGCGCATCTCCTTCTGGTGCTCCAACGGGCACGAGACGCAGCCGAGCTTCGCCAGTGACGCACAGATTCCGGACACGTGGGACTGCCCACGGTGCGGATTCCCGGCCGGCCAGGACCGGGACAATCCCCCGGATCCACCGCGCACAGAGCCGTACAAGACACACCTCGCCTATGTACGCGAGCGGCGCAGCGACGCGGACGGCGAGGCGATCCTCGCTGAAGCCCTCGCCAAACTGCGGGGCGAAATCTAGACATTGATCCGGCCGGACACCCAAAGGTGCCCGGCCGGAGCCGCATTCGCGGACGGCCGATTGTCAGTGGCATCCCTTACGGTCCGAACAGGAAGACCGAAAGGGAGAGTTGTGACCACGGACGAGTCGACCGATGGATCGGCGCCCGGAATGACGGCCGGGGCGACAGCCGATGCGCCGGCGGCCGGAGAAAAGCCGGCGCAGGCGCGAGTGCCCGCGTGGCGCGGGGGATTCGGGCGGCTCTGGAGCGCCGCCGTGGTCTCTCGGTTCGGTGACTCGCTGCGTACGGCCGCACTGCCGCTGCTCGCCGCCTCGTTGACCGACGACCCTCTTCTCATCGCCTCGGTGACCGCCTGCGGCTATGTGCCCTGGCTGCTCTTCGGACTGCTGGGCGGGGCCGTCGCCGACCGGGTGGATCAGCGGCGGGCGATGTGGGCCGTCGACCTGGCGCGTGGCGTGCTGATGGCGGGGTTCGCGCTCGCGGTCGCGCTGGACCACGGCACGATCGCGCTGTTGCTCGCCCTCGCCTTCCTGCTCACCACCCTCCAGACGCTCTTCGACAACGCCGCCACGGCCCTGCTGCCCGCCATCGTTCCCCGCGAGACGCTGGCCGGCGCCAACGCCCGCCTCATGACCGGCCAGCAGGTCGCGAGCGGCTTCCTGGCGGCGCCACTGGTCCCGGCGCTCCTGGTCATCGGCGCCTCAGCGCCGTTCGCGGCCAACGCCGCCACCTATGTCGTCGGCGCCCTGCTCATCGCCTCGCTGCGGACCGACGCACCGACGAAGGCGGCGAAGGCGGCCGGCGGCACCCTGCGCGCGGAGATGGCGGACGGCATGCGCGCGCTGTGGCGGGACAGCGCGCTGCGCGGCCTGTCCGTGGCGACCGCCCTGATGAACATCGGCATGGGCGCCCTGATCGCCACCCTCGTCCTGCACATCACGGGCTGGCTGGACGCGGGCAACAGCGGGTACGCGGCGGTCATCACGGCGTACGGCGTCGCCAGTGTGATCGGCGGACTGGTGGCACCACGGCTCGCGGTCCGGATCGGGCGGATACGCAGCGCCTTCGTCGCCGGGATCGTCCAGACCTGCGCGCTGGTCGTGCTGGGGACTGTTCGTGAACTGTGGGCGGCCATCGCCGCCATGGCGGTGTTCGGCGTCATGAGCATGGTGTGGAACGTCAACCAGACGACGCTGGTCCAGGAGCGGAGCCCGGCCGAGATGCTCGGCCGGATCAGCTCCGCCTTCCGCACGCTCGCCATCGGCGGCGCCCCGCTCGGCGCGCTGCTCGGCGGCCTGGTCGCGGCGGCCTGGAGCCTCAACACGCCCGCGCTGCTGGCGGCCGGGGCGTTCACACTCGCTGTCGCATCGCTCGGCGCTCTGATCAATTAGGTTGGGAGGGCAGCCAGGATCTCCAGCACACTCCTGGGCACCGCACTCACGCAGGCACTCACGTACGAGAAGAAGTGGGCTGAAGCAAGATGTCCGAGAACAAGGCAGAAGGCCGCGCAAAGCTGAACCGACTGCCCCAGTGGAGCGCGCTGGGCAAGCATCGTGAGCAGCTGGGGGAGACGAATCTGCGGGAGCTGTTCGCCAAGAACCCTGCGCGCGGCACCGGCTACACCCTCCAGGTCGGTGACCTCTACCTGGACTACTCCAAGCATCTGGTGACGGACGAGACGCTCACGCTGCTGCGTGACCTGGCGGAGGCCACCGGTGTCGCCGGGCTGCGGGACGCGATGTTCCGCGGCGAGAAGATCAACACCACCGAGGACCGGGCCGTGCTGCACACCGCGCTGCGCGCCCCGCGCGACGCGGTGATCGAGGTCGACGGCGAGAACGTGGTGCCGGGCGTGCACGCCGTCCTCGACAAGATGGCCGCCTTCTCCGAGAAGGTCAGGGCGGGCGAATGGCTCGGCCACACGGGCCGCCCCGTCCGTAACATCGTCAACATCGGTATCGGCGGCTCCGACCTCGGCCCCGCGATGGCCTACGAGGCGCTGAAGTCCTTCACCCACCGCGATCTGACGGTCCGTTTCGTGTCGAACGTCGACGGGGCCGACCTGCACGAGGCCGTGCGCGATCTGGACCCCGCCGAGACGCTGTTCGTCATCGCCTCCAAGACCTTCACCACCATCGAGACCATCACCAACGCCACCTCGGCCCGCGACTGGCTCCTGACCGGGCTCAAGACCGGCCAGGAGGCCGTGGCCAAGCACTTCGTGGCGCTGTCCACCAACGGTGAGAAGGTCGCCGAGTTCGGCATCGACACGACGAACATGTTCGAGTTCTGGGACTGGGTCGGCGGGCGGTACTCGTACGACTCCGCCATCGGTCTCTCGCTGATGATCGCGATCGGTCCCGTCCGCTTCCGCGAGATGCTCGACGGCTTCCACCTCGTGGACGAGCACTTCCGTACCGCGCCCGCCGAGTCCAACGCACCCCTGCTGCTCGGCCTGTTGGGGGTCTGGTACGGCGCGTTCTTCGACGCGCAGTCGCATGCCGTCCTGCCCTACAGCCACTATCTGTCCCGGTTCACCGCGTATCTCCAGCAGCTGGACATGGAGTCCAACGGCAAGTCCGTCGACCGCGACGGCGAGCCGGTCCAGTGGCAGACGGGACCCGTCGTCTGGGGCACCCCCGGCACCAACGGCCAGCACGCGTACTACCAGTTGATCCACCAGGGTACGAAGATCATCCCGGCCGACTTCATCGGCTTCGCCCAGCCCGTCGACGACCTGCCGCACCACCTGGTCGCCCAGCACGACCTGCTGATGGCCAACTTCTTCGCCCAGACCCAGGCGCTGGCCTTCGGCAAGACGCCCGACGAGGTCCGGGCCGAGGGTGTCCCCGCCGAACTCGTGCCGCACAAGACGTTCCGGGGCAACCACCCCACCACCACGATCCTCGCCGGGACCCTGACCCCCTCCGTACTCGGCCAGCTCATCGCGCTGTACGAGCACAAGGTCTTCGTCCAGGGCGCGGTGTGGAACATCGACTCGTTCGACCAGTGGGGCGTCGAACTCGGCAAGGTCCTCGCCAAGGAGATCGAGCCGGTCCTCACCCAGATCGACGGCGGTCGCGAAAGCACCCAGGACCGGCCGCTGGACGCATCGACGGCCGAGCTGGTCACAAAGTACCGGGCACTGCGGGGGCGTTGAGCCGATGACCGAGGGGGAGGAGCGGCGGCTCAGACCGCCGAACAACACGCTGAACGAGAGGGCGGTCGCCTGGTGGCGTGCGCAGTGGCTGCTGCTCACCCTGGCGCCGGTGGCCGTCCTCGGCGTGCTGGGCACGCTCATAGCCCCCGCGCGTGTCTGGCTGCTGGTCCCCGCCGCCGCCCTCGCGGTGCTGGGCCTCGCCTGCACGGTGTTCCTGCCGATGTGGTGGTTCCGGGTGCACCGCTGGGAGGTGACGGACGATGCGGTCTACGTCCGTACCGGCTACTTCTGGCAGGAGTGGCGGATCGCGCCGATGTCCCGGATCCAGACCGTGGACACCGTACGGGGCCCGCTGGAGCAGTTGTTCAAGCTCTCCACCGTCATCGTCACCACCGCCTCCTCCAAAGGAGCGGTACGGATCGAAGGACTCGGCCATGAACTCGCCGCAGAGCTGGCCGAGCAGCTGACGCACATCACCCAGGCCACGCCCGGGGACGCGACGTGAGCACGGTCGCGGTGCCGGCGCCGGGGGAGGGATGGCGCAAGCTCGACAAGCGCACCCTGCTCGTCACCGCCGCGGTCATGTCCGGCGTGGCCGGCGGAGCCGGAGTACCGGCCGCCATCGGACTCGCCGGCGGCATGGGGCCGGGGCGCGCGCTCGCCTGGGTGCTGCCCGCGGCCCTGCTGCTGATCGCCGCCGGTACCGGCGGCGACTACGTCCGCTGGCGCCGCACCCGCTACCGAATAGGCACCGACCGGGCCGAACTCCACACCGGACTGCTCCTGGTCAAACGCCGCTCACTGGGACGCGAACGGATCAGGAGCGTCGACCTCACGGCCAACCTCCTGCTGCGGATCCTCGGACTGGTGAAGGTCCGCATCGGTACGGGAGAGCACACCGGCGGCGAATCCACCCTGGAACTCGACCCGGTCACCCGCGCCGAGGGCGAGCGTCTCCGTACGGAACTGCTGGACCGCGCCCCGTCGGCCACCGCCGGGCACCCGGACGGGATGCTGGCCGTCCTCGACCCCCGCTGGATCGGCTACGCCCCTCTCTCCTTCGTCGCGCCCCTGCTCGGCGGCGCGGCGGCGGGAGGCGTGATGCAGGTCGGTGAGTGGTTCGGGGTCCAGCACGAGGTTCTGGCCTGGATCGCCGACCGGTTCCGGGACACCTCGATCGTGGTGACGGTCGTCGTGCTCGTGGCCGCCGCACTCCTGGCCGGCGTGGTCGGTTCGCTCGGCCTGTGGGTCGAGATGTGGTGGAACTACCGGCTGGAGCGGGAGCCCGGCGGCACGCTGCGGGTCCGGCGCGGCCTCTTCACCTCCCGGTCGGTCTCCATAGAGGAGCGCAGGCTGCGGGGCGTGGAGCTGGTCGAGCCGATCGGCGTACGGCTCGTCGGCGCGGCGCGGGTGGACGCCGTCGCGACGGGGCTCACCCAGGACGACGACGACAAGCACACCGACCTCAAGACGCTGCTTCCGGCGGCGCCGAGGGCGGTCGCCGACGAGGTGGCGGCGCACGTCCTGCGCGAGACGTCGTCCCCGACGAGCACGGCCGGGCTGACCCCGCACCCGCTTGCCGCGCGCGGGCGGCGGCTGCGCTGGGCGCTGGGGGCCGCGCTGCTGCCGGTGCTGGTCCTGGCGATCCTCGGCCTGCTCGTGAGCCAGGTGCTGCTGCCGATCGCGGCAGCGTGCGCGGTGGTGCTGGTGCCGATCGCGGTGGCGCTCGCGCTCGACGCGTACCGCAGTCTCGGGCACGGGCTCAGCGGGGGCTATCTGGTCGCGCGGTCGGGGACGGTGCGGCGGTCCACCGTCGCGCTCCAGCGGGGCGGTGTCGTGGGCTGGACGGTCAAGCAGTCGTACTTTCAGCGGCGGGCCGGGCTGGTGACGCTGACGGCGACGACGGCGGCGGGGGACGGGGCGTATCACGTCCGTGACGCGGCGGTGGGGGAGGGGTTGGGGTTCGCGGCGGAGGCGGTGCCGGGGTTGCTGGAGCCGTTCCTGGAGAAGTAGGGGGTGCGGGGCGGGGCGGGGCGGGAGATGGGGCCGCTGCGCGGCTGTTCCCCTACCCGCCCCTTCCCACAACCGGGGCTCCGCCCCGGGCCCCGTACGGCCTTCGGCCGTGCCCTCAAACGCCAGCGGGGCTGAAGGGCTCGCCGGGCAGGCTGAAGGCTTTCTACTGCCAGCTCGATCCGACCAACTCCCTTTCCGTGGCCGCCAGATGGAAGGCCGTGGCCAGCCAGGCCGACGCGTAGCTGTCCGGGGCGTCGTCGCCGAGGCGGCCGAAGGTGTCGCGGGTGCGGCGGTCCGCCTCGGAGGTGAGGGTCGTCGTCAGGCCGGCCGCCGTGTGGAAGCCGGTGGCGCGCAGTGCGGCGCCGTCCGCCCGTGAGCCGCCGTTACGGGCGGACTCGGCGACCGCCCGGCGACCACCCGAGACGGCGAGTTCGGTCAGACGGCGGACGCGCCACACGGGGGAGTCGGCCAGCACGTCCGGGCCGGTGCGCTCGGGCTCCGTCGGAGGGCAGACCTCCGGCGGAGGGAGGTGCGAGCCCTGGAGACGGTCGTATCCGAGGTCGGCGCGGTCCTGCCAGTCCGCCGGAAGACGCAGCGTCGCCTCCGTGCCCTGCACCGGGCCCACGGCCAGAGGCCGTAGCGTGGCGGCGCGCTCGGGGTCGATCCGGCCCAGTACGCGCACGCGCAGGCCGGGGCGGGAAGCGAGCCGTCGCAGATTCGCCGTATGGGCGAGATCCGGATGGGGGTGCGCCGCCATCAGACGGATCAGGGGTCCGGCAGGACGTTCGGCTTCGGGGCTCGGCAACTCGCGGGCGAGCACCTGGTCGCCCACGGCGCCCGTGATCACCAGGTCGCAGCCGACCGGTTCGCCGATCCGGGCGGTCAGTTCCTCGTCGGGGCCGGCGCCGCGGGCGGCGGCGAGCCGCTCGGACACGGTTTGGGCCGGCGGGCGGGCGAACAAGGGGGAGAGCGGCCCCGACGACCAGGGAAGACCGGCGAGCGGGCTGGACCGGACACCCTTGCCCGAACCGAGCCGGCCGTCCGGAGAGATCGTCGCGCCGGTGATCAGCAGGCCGCCTCGGGAGAGTTCGGCATGGTTGAGGACCGACGCGCCGACGCCGACGGGGGCCGTCGCCGCGCCCCGCGCGCGGGCCGATCCGCCGGGCTTCACATCCGCCACGGAGAACCAGCGGTGGTCGTCGTCGACGAGATGGGTGACCACGCCTCCGTACCCCGTCGCGCTGATGACGGGCTCCCGGCAGACGCCGTACACGCGCAGCGAGCCACTGGGCCGGTAGCCGCGCCGGGCCGTGCCGATCAGTTCGGGGTCGCCGTTGCCCGCCGCCAACAGGCGGGTGGTGAGCAGGAGTTCACGCAGGGCCGCGACCAGGTCGGCCAGCCGGTGACCGGCATGGCCCGTGCGGGCGTCGCGCAGGCCGCGCACCACGCGCAGGGCTGCGGCCTCGGCGCGGTGCAGTCCGGCCAGCCGGGCGGTGTGGGCCGCCCGCAGCAGTTCCGCCTGCGGGATCGCCCCGGCGGCGGGCAGGCCGGCCGCGAGCACGGCCGTGGCGGCGGACCACAGCCCGGCCGCCGCGTCGATCCGCGCGGGGCTGAGTGGAGCGACCGGCTCGGCAGGGGGCGCGGGGGTCACGGTGGTGACGGGGGTGGCCGGGACCGGGACCACGGGGGCCGGAGCCTCCGGGGCGGCCTCCGTCGCGGGCACGTCTTCAGGAGCTGCCACCGGGCACGCGCCGAGGACGGCCGCGCGGTGCAGACAGCGCGGTGACAGCAGGCACGTGCACCGCGCCTGACCGGCGTCCGTGACGGTGCCCGACGCGCCGGGGAGCAGCGTGACCACCGTGTCCTCGCCGCATCTCACCCGCACACCGCCGTCGTCGGGCGGGCCGGCGGCGGTCGCCGGTACGGCGCCGTACGACTCGATCGCCGCGTCGAGTTTCTTGCGCAGCCGGGACGTCAGGCTCTCCACCGCACCGGCCACCACCTCCGCGGTGACCGGTGGCAGCGAAACGGTCGGTTCGGACGATGTCATCGGTTCTCCCCGCGGAGACGGTCGCCCACCCAGCGGGCGAGGGCGAGAGGACTGAGGGCGGCGACCGGCATCCCCGCCGCCACCAACTGCTGTGCGACAGGAACCGAGTAGCGAGGGGCGCCGGTGTCGTCCAGGGCCGCGCAGCCCATGAGATGGACACCGGACGCGGCGAGTGAACGCACCTCGCCGAGCAGGCCCCCGAGTGAGTAGCCCTCCTCGAAGTCGCTGACGACCACGACGAGGGTGCGGCTCGGCACGGTCACGAGGGTGCGGGCGTGGGCGAGGCCCGCCGCGATGTGCGTACCGCCGCCGACACGCACCTCCAGCAGCAGCGACAGCGGATCGGTGACCCGGTCCGTCAGGTCGATCACCTCCGTGGAGAAGGTGAGGAAGTGGGTGGAGAGGGTGGGCACCCCGCCCAGGACGGCGGCCGTCAGCGCGGACCAGATGACCGACGCCTCCATCGAGCCGGACACGTCGACCACAAGGATCAGCCGCCAGTCCGCCTCCCGGCTCGCGCGTGTGCTGAACACCGGATGCTCCGGGACGACGACGGTCCGCCCGTCGTCCAGACGCCGGGTGTGCGCCAGGTTGGCGCGCAGCGTGCGGGGCAGATCCAGCTTGCCGCCGGGGCGGCGGGTGGGGCGGGGGTGTGCGAGCCCCGTCAGAGTGGGGCGCAGCCGGGTGGCCAGTTCCCGGGCGAGTTCGTCCACCAGGCGGCGTACGAGTGGCCGCAGCTGGGCGAGTTGCTGCTCGGGCATGCCGCCGGCCAGCGAGAGGACCGACTGGAGCAGTTCGACCGATGGCCGGACGGACGCCGGGTCCAGTTCGGCGATCACGTCCGTACGGCCCGCGTCCGCCGCTCTGGCGAGAACCTCCTCGCGGACGTCCGCGGCGAACAGGACGTCGAGTTCCTTCGCCCACTCGCGGGCGCTGGGGAAGGACCTGCCCTGGCCGCCCCCGTCGCCTGGTGCGCCCGGCAGGCCGTCCGTGATGCGGTCGGCGCCCTCGCCGCGTCCGCTGCCGTAGAGCTCGTCCAGCGCGTGCGCGTAACGGCGGGCGCTGTCGGGGAGCTGGTCGCTCTCACGGCCGAGCAGCAGCCGCCAGCGGTCGGCGGGTGTGAGGCGGCGGGAGCCGTCCGCGGGGCGGGTCCGGTGCTCCGGGCGGTGCGTGTCATCCGGTACCTCGTCGGCTCCCGGCCGCCGCGAGGGTGCCACCGGCTCGGGCAGCCCCAGGGCGGTCAGCGCCGCGAGCCCGGCGGTGTCCGCCGCCGTCCACAGCGCGACGAGCTCCGGTGGTGCGCTCAGCGTCAGGTCAGGGCGGTCGCCGAGGCGGTCCGCGACCGTACGGAGCAGCCGGCCCCGGTCGGCGGGGGTGAGCACGTCGAACCCACCGCGCAGCGCCGGAAGCCGGTCGAGAAACCCCTGGTCGGGGAGGGTGTCGACCCGGTCGAGAAGCGGCGTGAGAGCGGCCTCGGCGGACTGGAGCAGCGGCCCGGCGGCCGTCAGCAGACCGGTGAGCAGCCCGGAGAGGCGGTGCCGTCCGTCCGGATCGACGGCTCTGTCGACCCAGCTCGCGACCCGGTCGCCCAGAGCCTGTGGCGCGTCGAGGTCGAGCAGGACGCGCGTCGCCGTCGCGGCCCCGCGGATGACCGGAGATCCGGTCGTCGCGAGTGTGGTCAGCGCGTCGTCCATCCGCAGACCGAGGCGGTGCTCGCCCGCCCGCGTGGCGAGCGCGACCAGCGCGACGGCGTCCTGCGGGTCGTCGCTGCCTGCCAGACCGGGGAGCCCGCGCACGGCGGCCTCCAGCAGGACCACGGCGAGTTCGGACGCGTCGCGCCTGGTGGCGTCGGTGGTGCCGGGCAGATGTCCCTGGCGCAGTGCGTGCAACAGGTCCAGGGCGGCGAGGAGTTCGGGCAGGGTGGCCGACGACGGCAGTACGTCGGTGGCCTCCGCGAGGCGCTCGGTGACCAGCTCCGGGAGATCGCAACGGGCGGCGTCACGCAGTCCGGTGAGGGTGTGCGCGGCGGTGGGCCCGCCCTCCGCGTGCTGCGCGTGGGCGATCTCGCGCAGCTTTCCGGCGGCGGCGCCGGCGGCCGTGACACCACGGACACCGACCAGGTCGAGCCGGGCGGGGACGGAGGGCGTCCAGGACGCCTGCCACCGGGTACTGAGACCGGCGGAGTCGCCCGTACGGGCCACATCGCCCGGAGAGCAGTAGCCGACGTCGCACACCTCAAGGCGGTTCAGGAGGACCTCGCGGCGTCCGTCCAGCTCCGAGCGGAGCGGGTCCAGACGCACCTCGCGGGGCTCGGGGCTCTCCGGGCAGGGGAGCCGCAGCGCGGCGAGCTCGGCCTCGACGGCCGGGCCGAGCCCGGAACGCGGAGTGCCGGGCGCGACGCGGCCCCGTTCGGTGCCCACCAGGACGGTTTCGAGGGCCCGTGCCAGGGCCCGGCCCCGGCCGAGGGGTTCGCCCTGACCGAGAACGGCCGTGACCGCCTCCAGCAACTCGCCCCGCCCCGGGGCGGGCAGCGCCCGCAGCCGCGCGAGGTCGTCGGCGAGCCGCAACGCCTCGACGGCCTCGCCGGTCCCGGCGGTGTGCCCGGCGTCCCGCATCGCCCGGCACAACCCGGTGATGGCCCCGGCGGCGGCCTCCCGCACCCGCTCACCCACCCCACCGGCCACGAACACGGCCTGCTGCCAACGCGGATCCCGAATCCCGGCGGGATACCCGGAACGGGAGTCGAGCAGGCCGAAGGTATACGGCACAAGCGAGGTAACGACGCCACCCCCGCCGACGCCCACCCGGGAACTGCCGCCGTTTCCGGCGGCCCGGTCGGCCGCGGTCGACATGCTCGCCGGGGAGCTGCC
This sequence comes from Streptomyces sp. NPDC058665, assembly GCF_042714995.1. Lineage (NCBI taxonomy): Bacteria > Bacillati > Actinomycetota > Actinomycetes > Kitasatosporales > Streptomycetaceae > Streptomyces > Streptomyces sp. NPDC058665. The sequence goes on along the minus strand of NZ_JBHXRX010000035.1, from coordinate 33,560 downwards.
GCCGTTTCGGTCGTCCCCGTCGGGGCGGCCGCTCCGAGCGGCTCCTGCCGCCCCGGCAGCCGCAGACACGCTCACCTCGGCGTTGCCGGTTGGGTGGTCGCCTCCGGCGGACAGGTCTGCCTCGGCGTTCTTCGCTGGGTGGCCGTCTCCGGCGGGCTGGGTGGCCTGGTAGGTCGCGGCGGGCGTGCTCGCCCGGGTGTTGCCGGTTGGGTGGTTGCTCCCGGCGGTTCCTGCCGCCCTGGAGGCCTGGTCGGCCGCGCTCGTCTCGGCGTTCTCGCCGGAACCGGCGGTCTTGGGCCGAAGCGGCCCCTTTACTGTGGCCGCCCCTACTGCCCCGGTCGGCCGGGGTGGGGTCAGTGCCGGGGCGTGGAAGGCGCCGATCAACGCCGCCACGCGGCGCGTTGTGCCCGCAGCCTCCGCGATCGTGCGGCGCATGTGGGACTCGCGGGCCAGGTCCGTTGGCGGTACTCCGCCCGCCGTCGCCGCGTCGTGGCGCAGCGCCCAGCCGACGCCGAGTGCCGCGCGGCGTACCGCCTCCGGTGGGCAGTCCGGTGCGCGGACCTCCACCGTTCTGTCCCACAGGTCGTCGCCGTCGCGGCCCGTGCCGGACGCGTCCAGCGCGGCGGCGAACGCCGTTCCTCGGCGGTCCGGGCCCGCGTCGGAATCCCTCGGCGTCCAGCCCGGGTCGGACAACGGCAGGTCGCAGCAGCGCACTTCGACGCCGTGGTCCCTCGCCCAGCGGATCGCCGCGAGTTCCGGGGAGAAGTCGGCGAACGGGTAGAAGCCCAGGCGTCCGTCCTCGTGGGCGCCGGCGAGCGCCACCGGTGCCACCGTGCCCGGGGCGGCGAGATGGGTCAGCCACGGCTGGAAGTCCGTCGGCAGCTCGACACAGACCACGTCGGCGCCCGAGGCGTCCAGCAGCGCCGGTATCGCGGCGGCCAGCGCGGGGCTGTGGTGCCGTACCCCGATCAGGTACGGCTCCACACAGTCCGCGAGCGCGCTCACCGCGTCCCGGGGATCACTGGCGGCACTGTCGTCCGCGGTGGTGTCCACCGCCTGCGCGCCGCTCAACGCAGGTTCTCCCTGAGGTCCCAGAGCCGGCGCCATATCTCCGCGCCGTCCTCGGCGCGGCGTCGAACCGGTCCGTCCCAGTAGCCCAACAGCCGCCCGTGATCGGTCTGATCGTCCTTCAGGACCACGCCGAGCAGATGTCCGGGGACCAGGTCGAGCAGCTCCCCACCGGGCAGATACGCCGCCGCCACCCCGAGCGACGCGGCGACCTGCACGGCTTCCGCCGTGGACATCACGGTGCCCGGCCGCTCGACGTCCCAGCCCTCGGCCGAGCGACCGCTGCGCAGATCGCGGAAGACGGTGACCAGTACGTCCAGGACGGCGTCGTCCACCCCGTACGCCGTACCCGCGCGCTCCACGGCCGCCGTGGCCTGCCGGCGTACGAGCGCGGACTCCGTGTCCGCGTCGGCGATGGGATGGATCGTCTCGAAGTTGAAGCGCCGCTTGAGCGCGGCGGACATCTCCGAGACGCCCCGGTCCCGGAGGTTGGCCGTCGCGATCACGCTGAAACCGGGGACGGCCGCGGCCTGCGCGTCGTCCGTGCCCGCGAGTTCGGGCACGCTCAGCCGACGGTCGGACAGGATCGAGACGAGCGCGTCCTGCACCTCCGGCAGACAGCGGGTGATCTCCTCGATCCGGGCGACCCGGCCGGTGCGCATCGCGGTGAGCACCGGGGAGGCGACCAGGGCCTGGGGGGTGGGGCCCTGGGCGAGCAGCAGCGCGTAGTTCCAGCCGTAGCGGAAGGCGTCCTCGGTGGTGCCCGCGGTGCCCTGCACGGTGAGGGCGCTGGTGCCGCTGACCGCGGCGGCCAGCAGTTCGGAGAGCATCGACTTCGCGGTGCCCGGCTCGCCGACGAGCAGCAGGCCGCGCTCACCGGCGAGGGTGACCACGCACCGCTCCACCAGGGCGCGTTCGCCGATGAACTTGGGGGCGACGGTCAGCCGCGCGGGCAGCCCGGCGTGGCTCCCCGTCAGCCGCAGTGCCTCGTCGCCGCTGCCGCAGATGAAGGTGACCACCGCGCGCGGGGTCAGCGCCCAGCCGGGCGGGCGCGGGCCGTCGTCGTACGCGGCGAGAAAGGCGAGTTCGGCGGCGTACCGTTCCTCGGCCGGCAGGGACTGCCGGGTCGCTGGGGCGGTCGCCCCGGTGTCCGTCCGGGTGTCTGTCCGGGTCGTCATGCAGAGTCCTCGTTCGGGTGAAGTGAAGTGAAGTAGTGCGATGGAACAGGGGAGTTGGAGTGAGTGGGGCGGGGTGGCTCGGCACCCCGCCCCGGCCGTACGGTCAGCCCCGGCCGCCCCGCCCGGCGCGCCGCGTCTTGAGCTCGTCGAAGCGAGGGACGTCGCCCTCCTTGATCCGCTGCCAGGCCCTGCGGTAGAGGTCGGCCACCGGCTCGGTGGGCGCGATCACGTCCAGCGGCGCGCCCTCCGCGCTGACCAGGTCGAACAGCGGCAGCTTCCACCTCTCCAGCGGACCCGCCGCCGACCCGGTGACCGTCCAGCCGCCCGGCAGGAAGAGCGAACGCCTGGCCCCGGTGCGGGTCCCGCCGACCACCAGGTCGGTGGCCGCCAGTTCCTCGCGCGCCGCCTCGATACGGGCGGCTCCGCCGCGCCGCCGCTTCCAGCCCGTCCACCGGACGACATTGGTGTCGCTCGGATCGGGCATCGCCAGCAGCATCAGATAGAGCGCGGCGGCGTCCTCACTGATGCCGCACTCCTTGGCCACCTCCACGACCAGGTCGGGGACGGAGCGGCCGGGATCCTGCGGATACCAGGTGCCGTCCTTGTCCCGCTCGCCGGCCACCGGGTCGCCCGGGTCGCCGAGGAGCGCCGCGAACCGCGGGTCGCGGGCCACGCGCAGACCCGCCTCGGCGGGGAACAGCTGCTGGACGTCGGCGCTCTGGCCGTACCCGTATCCGCCGAAGCCTCGGAGGACCGGCAGGTACGGGTCACCACCCGCCTCGTCCAGCAGCGCCACACGGATCGCGGGCTTCGGCTGGTCGTCGGACGTCGCCATGACCACCGCGCCGAAGCGTTCGTAGCCCGCGCCGGTCTCGGTGGGCGCCCCGGCCGCCTTACGGAAGGCGGACAGGTGCACATACCGGCCCACGCTGAGCATCAGCTCCGGGTTGGCCAGCCGCTCCCGCACCATGCTCAGTACGCCCGGAAGCAGCGCCCGGACCGGATGACCGGCCGGGAGCCTGTGGGCCAGCCACGCGGCCGTCGCGATCACGGTCGTCAGCGCGCCCGTGTCGAACACGGTGGTGTCCTTTCCGGCGGGAACGACATGGTCGCCCTCCACCTGCCAGGGCGCGTCGACCGCCAACTGCGGTTCACCGGACGGGTCGATGAGCGCCCGCAGCGTCCGCTCCGCCGTCCAGGACGACCGCACGGCCCGGACCGCCTCCGACATGAGCAGCAGCATCTCCTCGGAGACAGGGGTCCGCCGGCCCAGCGCGCTGTTCCAGACCTCGGCCGCCGCGGCGACGTCGGGCCCCTCCGTCCACAGCCGGGCGGGCTCCGCCGGCAGCAGTGCCGCCACGACGGCCCGCCGGACGCCGACGTCGACGTGGCGCAGTGTGTCCCTGGCCAGCGCGGCGTTCGGGGCCTTCAGCCCCAGGGTGCTGCGTACCTCCGTGGGCAGGAAGCCCTGCACGTACGTGTCCACCTGGGGCAGACCGGCCACCACCAGCGCCGCCATGGACGGCGTGACGCCGGTGAGCCGGGCGAACTCCTCGGCGGCGGCAGGGAACCACGGCGCGGGCCCGCGCTCGGCCAGTTCGGCGCGGAAGGCCCCGAACCAGTCGCCCTCTCGGCCGTGGCCGAAGCCGATCTCGCGGGGTGCCGACCGCACCGTATACGGAGGGGGAACCTCGAAGCGGCCCGTCGGATCGTGGAACAGCGCGGCGAACTCGCGACGGTGCCCGTTCCAGAACTCCGGACGGACGACGGCGATGAATGCGCCGTCGGCCAGCGACAGCACACCCGACCAGTTGCCTCCCCGTTGGCTGCCGTTCGCGTCGAGGAGCGCGCTCTCGTCGAGCTGGAGCCGGCAGACGCGCCAGCGGCCGGCGTCTTCCGCCGTGGTCAGACCGAGCGCGGTCAGCTCCGCCAGCAGCCCGACCAGCGTCTCGCGGTGCTCCACCGCCGTGGTCGACGAGGCGGCCCGGTAGGCGGACGCGGCGGCCGGGGAGTCGAGAAGCTTCTCCCACTCGGTGCTGTCCACCGGCAGCGGCGACCCGTCCAGATGGAGGGGTGCGGCCGTACCGGCGGCGGCCCCTGTCTCGTGCGCGGCGTCCGCTTCCACCCCCACCGGGCTCGCCAGCACCTCGCCCAGGACCTGGAGCTGACCGGCGAAGCTACGTGACTGGGACGAGTAGCCCACCGAGAACTGGCAGTCGTCCGCGAGTCCGTTGAGCGCTTCCCCGATCAGCTCGTTCTCCGGGCCGACCGCCTCGGCCTTCGGCGTGTGGACGACCGCCTTGCTGTCGAGCCGCTCGACGATCGCGTCCAGCGCGGCTTGCTGCTCGGCGGTGAACCGCACCACCCCGGCGATGCCCCGCACCAAGGCATCGTGGGTGACGGCGGGCAGCAACTGACGTACCAGAGAAGGCAGTTCGTCGGGGTGGTCCGTCCCCGTCCGCTCCTTCTCGGCTTTCCTGGCCTTCTCGGCCTGCGCGACCGCCGCCGCGAGCAGCGTCGCCGCCGTCTCGCGGTCGATCCCCCGCAGCGCCTCGGAGCCCCTCGGGTCCCTGACCCTGAGGCAGTGCCAGTAGTTCTCCGGCGGCAGCACCGCCGTGCCCGCCGCGAACGAACCCGGCTCGCCGTTCGTCCTGGCGAGCGAGGTGACCCCGCCCTCCGGGTCGACCAGACTGATCTCCGAGCCCGTGGCACTGACACACCGAGGCCGGTCGTCGCCGGGGAAGAGCAGGGGCCGGGCCGGCCAGCCGATGTCCGGGGACAGCGTGACGGCGTTCCCGGCCAGGTCCTCGCAGCGGCGCGACCCGTCGGGCAGTCGCACCACGCGCCAGCCCAACAGCCCGCCCACCGGATGCGCACCGGGACCGGTGTCGGCCGACGGGGCGGGCAGCAGTGTGCCTCCGAGCAGCTTGCTGCCCTCCGGCGCGTCGCGCTTCGCCTCGGCGAAGAAGTCGGGCCTGCCGATGTTGCCGGTCGTACCCGTCGCCGGGTCCAGTTCACGCAGGCGCAGGACGCCCTCGGCGTCCCTGACCCTCGTCCAGTACCGCGTCCCGTCCGTGGTCACCGACTGCTCCTCGGGCAGCGCGGTGTCCCCCGCGTACAGGACACCGCCGCCCGTGAGCCGTCCGCCGCCCGGCCTCGGCACGGTGTACGGGCCCAAGCCGTTGCTGAGCGCGTCGACCCGGACGCCGCGGACGCCGTTCGCGGAATCGACGAGCACCGGTCGGTCGGCGGCGGTGTGCCAGTACCCGTGCAGCAGCCCTCCGTCGGAAGCGGACCGCCAGTGCACGAGCAACTGCCCGTCGACGTAATGGAATCCGGGGTGTTCGTACCAGCGGACGTCCCGGTCGGGGATGCGCAGGTCATGTGTCAGTACGGCGCCTTCGGCGTCGAGCACCCGCGCCTGGGAGGTGCCCGCCACGATCAGATGGGGCCAGGCGTCGGCGACGACCAGCCGGTTCCGCTCCTCCTCCGGCATCAGCTCCGCCACGGCCGCCTCCCAGGCGGGCCAGCCCAGTTCGTCGAAGATCCCGCCGCGCAATGTCCGGACCAGCAGCGGGACCAGATCGGTGGCGGCGACGGCCCGCACCTCGTCCTCCGCGAGAGCCAGTGCCAGGCCGGGCAGCCGGCCCAGCCTGTTCAGGCTGTCGGGCACCAGGGGCAGCGTCGACGCGGCGGGCCGTCGGGCGACCGCGCTCATCCACTCCGTGAGCATCGGGCGCCCGCCGGGGGATTCGGCCACCACCCGGAAGCGCTCCGCCTCGTCGCCGAACCGGTCGAGCCCCGCCCGGAACGCGGGCCGGAACCGGGCATCGGCCTCCAGCGCGCGCAGATCGCGGCGGTCCGTACTCTGCCCGGCCCACTCCCGCACGTGCAGCCGCGGAGTCCACCCCTCAGCCTTCGGATCGGCGACCGGCAATCCCAAGGACAGCAGCAGGTCCAGCAGATCCACGTCGCCGTAAGGAACCGGCAGTTGGCCGGTCGCGCCGCCCATGCCCGTCGCGCCGCCGACGCCGCTCGCGCCAGCCGCGCCGGTCGCGGCCAACTCGGCGCCCAACTGCCCCGCCAGCCGCTCCACGAGCGCGTAGAACTCCGGCATGGCGGTGACCGTGCGGTGGGACGGGGTGCGGTACTCCATGAACCGCAGATACCAGCCCAGCGTGCCGTCGGCGGGCCGTTGCCCGGCAGGCAGCCCGTCGTCCCAGAGCCCCGTCGTCGCCCCGCACTCCTCCAGCAACTCCAGCCAGAACTCGGCGCAGTCCCCGTCCTCGGGCAGCAGGCTCAGCAGCGTCCCGCGCGTCGAGGGCTCCCGCAGGGACAGCGCGGCGAGAGCCGGGCGATGCGCGGTCCACCAGCCCGGCGCCGCCCGCCGGGTGGCCGGAAGGGCGAGCAGCTCGGTCAGATACGCGCCCTCCGCCACCGCCACGTCCGCCCCGGCGGCCTTCGCCAGCTTGCGCAGATCGGTGGACATCTGGACCGACGGCTGGATCCCGCCCGCGGTGCGCCGTACACACAGCTCACGGAACCGGCGGTACGCCTCCTCGGCCGGCATCCGGGCCGCCAGCTCCCGCGCGTACCCGGACAGCGCCTTCACCGGCAGCGCCCCGGCCAGCGCGAACTCCAGGAACACCGCGTCCAGCCGCTCCTCGTCCACGGCCAGCCCGTGCTGCCTGTCCGCGTCGCGTGCCCGCATGAACATCTGCCCCGCGTAGGTGGGATTCTCCGCCCCAAGAAAGACGCGCCCGGCCTGTTCGAGGAAGGTCGGCAGGAAATGCGGTACGGAGTCGGCCAGCCGTCCCGCGATCTGCTGGTACGCGGTCAGCGCCGCCTTCGGTTTGGTCTTCGCCTGCTTGGCCACACGCTCCAGCTCCGGCACGAGCCCGAGCGCCTGACGGCCGTCCCTCGGGTGGTGCACCAGCACCCACTCCGGGAAGCTCAGCGACTGCCGCATCCCAAGGCCGACCTCGGCCGGCTCGCCGTCCGCCTCCAGGCCGAGAAAGCCCGCGGCCATGTCCTCCGCCGCTCCCAGCTCCCCGGCGACCAGCCGCACCACGACCCGGTCGTCCAGCCCCGGATGCCGATAGGCCCGGGTGGTCAGGGGGACCGCGCGCGGTCCCGCGTCCGGGGTACCGGGCGGCAGCACCGCCCCTGCCCTCAGCAACTGTTCGGCCTCGGCCGCCGTCCGTCCCTCTGTTCCCGCTCCCACCACAGCCCCCGTCGTGTCCGTTCCCGCCCGCATCCGTGCCCCCGTGTCGTCACTCACGCGTCCTTGCCCTCCTTGACCGTGCGCCCCGCGTGCAGGGCGGCGGCCATGCGCATCCCCTCGGACCAGGCCACCGGTCCGACCTGCCGCAGCGGCAGCGTGCGCCCGTCCTGGCGGCTCCAGGACAGGTCACCGGTCTCCGAATCCCCGTACCAGTACGGCTCCCCGATCCACACCGACGCCTCGGTGACCGTCCCGGCCTCCCGTATCTGACAGGTGGCATAGCCGCCCGTCACCCGGTAACCGAGCGTCGTGGCCCGCGCCGCGAGCCCGAACCGTGAGTCGTAGCCCGCGCCCGCGAAATCCGAGACCGAGGTCGCCTTCTCGGCGAGGTCGGCCGGCTTGTGCCAAGTGGCCCGGTGGATCTGCTCCACACCCTGTGTCAGGCCCAACTCGGCGGCGAATTCCCGCAGATCGTCCAGCTCGGGCAGCAGCACGGGATGCGGCAGCGTCACCGTCGCCGGTGACAGCCGTATCGTCTCGCCGTCCGGATCGACCACTCGCAGCTCACCGGAGTCGGTGGCGTCCCGGAGGAACCCCACCTCGTCAGGGCTCTCGCCCATCACCACCAGATCCCGCAGCCCCGCCTGCCACGCCTCGTCGGGCCACACCCGGGCCAGCAGCCCGGTGGGAACGGGCAGGGACGACACCATCCAGCTGTCCACCCGCGCGACACAATCGGTCGCGTGCCGGTCCAGCCACTCGGCGAGCGCCCGCAGCCGGTCCACCTCCGGGTGCGTCCGCACGGCCTTGGGCAGCGTCTTCAACTGCCGCCCCGCGGCCCGCCCCGCTGTGGACCTCGCCGTCACCCGGCCTTCCACCAGGGCGACTTCATACCCCTCGCCCACCGGCAACCAGCCCATGGAACACGCACCTCTCCCCGTTCACGCACGATGAATCCCGCAGGGGAATGGACCCCGCACTGCGGTAGGAGAAGAACGCTACCGGGACCCACTGACAGCGACGGCCCGGCCGCCGGGGAGGCGAACCGGGCCGTCGGGCCGATGAGATGACGTTCAGTCAGGCGGACACCCGTGACATCAGGCGGAAGCCCCGCGGCATCAGGCGGACGCCTGCGGATACAGCGCGCGCGGCAGCTTCGACGCCGCAGGCTCGTCCAGCAGCCAGAGCGTCCGCGCGCGGCCGTACGCCCCCGCAGCCGGCGCCTGGATCTCGCCCGCGCCGGAGAGGGCGATCTCCGCCGCCTCCGCCTTGTCCTCGCCCGCCGCCAGCAGCCACACCTCGTGCGCCGCCCGGATCGCGGGCAGGGTCAGGGAGATCCGGAGCGGCGGCGGCTTCGGGGCGCCGCGCACCGCGACCACCGTGCGCTCGGTCTCCCGGACGCCCGGCAGCTCGGGGAAGAGCGAGGCCACGTGCGTGTCCGGGCCCACGCCGAGCATCAGCACGTCGAAGGACGGGACCCGGGCATGGTCCTCCGGCCGTGCGGCGGCGGCCAGTTCCGTCTCGTACGCGGCTGCCGCCGCCTCGATGTCGGAGCCGTACGGGCCGTCGGATGCCGGCATCGCGTGCACCCGTGAGGGGTCCAGCGGTACCGAGTCCAGCAGCGCGGCCCGCGCCTGGGTGATGTTGCGTTCCGGGTCGCCCTCCGGGAGGAAGCGTTCGTCGCCCCACCAGAGGTCGAGCCGGGTCCAGTCGACCGCGTCCCGGGCGGGCGCCTCGGACAGTGCGGCCAGCAGACCGTTGCCGTTGCGCCCGCCGGTCAGGACGATCGACGCGGAGCCGCGCGAGGCCTGGGCGTCCACGATCTTCGTGATCAGCCGGGCCGCCGCGGCACACGCCATCAGCTGCTTGTCCCGGTGGACGACGAGCTGCGGAACGCTCACTTCGACGTCGCCTTCTTGTCGGCCTGCGGCGCCGCCTTCTCCGCCGTGTGACCGGAGCCCGCACCCGAGCCGTGCGCCGCGTTCTTCGCCGGCTCCACCCGTTCCACGCCGAACCGCAGCGTCGCCGCGTACGTGTCGTCCGGGTCCAGCCTGCGCAGCTCCTCGGCGATCAGCTCCGAGGTCTCCCGCCGGTTGAGCGCCACCGCCCGGTCGGGCTGGCCCTCGATGGCGAGCGTCGCCAGCGAGCCGTCCGACCTGCGCAGCTCGATCGGCCCGCAGTCGGTCTCCATCCGGACGGCCGTGAGGCCGGGGCCCGGCGAGACCGAGCGCGTGACCGCGACGTGCAGCCTGTCGGCGAGCCACATCCCGAGCAGCTCGCAGCTCGCGTTCATCTCCTCGCCCTCCACATGGACCGCGGTGACCTTGCAGTCGACCTGGTCCAGCGCGGCGGCCAGCATCGAGCGCCACGGGGTGATCCGGCTCCACGCCAGATCCGTGTCGCCGGGGGTGTAGACGGCGGCGCGGGCCTTGAGCTCCTCGATCGGGTTCTCGGCGGTGTACGTGTCCGTCACCCGTCGCTGGGCGAGCGTGCCCAGCGGGTCCTTGCTGGGGTTGTCGGGCGCGTTGGCCGCCCACCAGACCACGACCGGGGCGTCGGGGAGCAGCAGCGGCAGAACGACCGACTGGGCGTGGTCGATGATCTCGCCGTACAGCCGCAGTACGACCGTCTCGCCCGTGCCGGCCTCCACGCCCAGCCGCACCTCGGCGTCGAGGCGCGCCTTGGACCGGTCGCGCGCCGAGCGGGAGACTCGCTTGACGACGACCAGCTTGCGCGACGGGTGCTCGCGGGACGCCTCGTTGGCGGCCTTGAGCGCGTCGTAGGCGTTCTCCTCGTCCGTGACGAGGACCAGGGTGAGGACCATCCCGACGGCCGGGGTGCCGATCGCCCGACGTCCGTCGACCAGCGCCTTGTTGATCTTGCTGGACGTGGTGTCCGTAAGGTCGATCTTCATGGCCGACGCCAGCTCCGTCCGTGTCGTGCGAGCATTTCGTCCGCCTCGACCGGACCCCAGGTCCCGGACTCGTACTGCGCGGGCTTGCCGTGCTTCTCCCAGTGCCGCTCGATCGGGTCGAGGATCTTCCAGGACAGCTCGACCTCCTCCGTGCGCGGGAAGAGGTTCGAGTCGCCGAGCAGCACGTCGAGCAGCAGCCGCTCGTACGCCTCGGGGCTGGACTCCGTGAAGGACTCGCCGTAGGCGAAGTCCATCGAGACGTCCCGCACCTCCATCGCCGTGCCTGGCACCTTGGACCCGAAGCGCATGGTCACGCCCTCGTCCGGCTGCACCCGGATGACCAGGGCGTTGTGCCCCAGCTCCTCGGTGGCCGTGTGGTCGAAGGGGGAGTGCGGGGCCCGCTGGAACACGACCGCGATCTCGGTGACACGGCGGCCCAGGCGCTTGCCCGTACGGAGGTAGAAGGGGACGCCCGCCCAGCGGCGGTTGTCGATCTCCACCTTCACCGCGGCGTAGGTGTCGGTGGTCGACTTGGGGTCGATGCCGTCTTCCTGGAGATAGCCGACGGCCTTCTCGCCGCCCTGCCAGCCCGCGGCGTACTGCCCGAACACCGTGTCCTTGCCGAGGTCGTGCGGCAGCCGCACGGCGCCGAGCACCTTGGTCTTCTCGGCGGCCAGCGCGTCCGCGTCGAAGGAGGCGGGCTCCTCCATCGCGGTGAGCGCGAGGAGCTGCAGGAGGTGGTTCTGGATGACGTCACGCGCGGCGCCGATGCCGTCGTAGTAACCGGCCCGGCCGCCGATGCCGATGTCCTCGGCCATCGTGATCTGGACATGGTCGACGTACGACCGGTTCCAGACGGGCTCGAAGAGGGTGTTCGCGAAGCGCAGGGCGAGGATGTTCTGAACGGTCTCCTTGCCCAGGTAGTGGTCGATCCGGAAGACCTCGTTGGACGGGAAGACCTCGTGCACGACCTTGTTGAGCTCCTGCGCGGAGGTCAGGTCGTGGCCGAACGGCTTCTCGATGACGGCGCGCCGCCAGGAGCCCTGCTTCTGGTCGGCCAGCCCGTGCTTCTTGAGCTGCTTGACGACCTTGGGGAAGAACTTCGGCGGTACGGAGAGGTAGAAGGCGAAGTTGCCGCCCGTGCCCTGCACCTTGTCGAGGTCCTCGATGGTGGACTTCAGGTTCTCGAAGGCCTGGTCGTCGTCGAAGTCGCCCTGGACGAAGCGCATCCCCTGGATGAGCTGCTGCCAGACCTCCTCCCGGAAGGGCGTACGGGCGTGCGCCTTGACCGCGTCGTGGACCTCCTGCGCGAAATCCTCGTCCTGCCATTCGCGACGGGCGTACCCGACCAGCGAGAATCCCGGCGGCAGCAGGCCCCGGTTGGCAAGGTCATAGACGGCCGGCATCAACTTTTTACGGGACAAATCACCCGTGACGCCAAAGATGACCAGGCCCGACGGCCCCGCGATACGCGGGAGCCGTCGGTCCGCGGCGTCACGAAGCGGATTCGCTCCGTGGGTTGCGGTCAAGGGTTCAGTCCTCCGAAGGGGCGAGGCGCTTGAGCTCCGCCTCGGTCGACTTGAGCAGGTCGGTCCAGGCCTTCTCGAACTTCTCGACGCCCTCGTCCTCCAGCACCTGGACGACATCGTCGTACGAGATGCCCAGCTTCTCGATGGCTTCGAGATCGGCACGCGCCTGGTCGTACGTACCCCTCACGGTGTCACCGGTGACCGCTCCGTGCTCGGCGACCGCGTCCAGCGTGGCCTCCGGCATGGTGTTCACGGTGTGCGGGGCGACCAGGTCGTCGACGTACATCGTGTCCCGGTACGCGGGGTCCTTGACGCCCGTCGAGGCCCACAGCGGACGCTGCTTGTTGGCCTGGAGGCGGTCCAGCGTCGCCCACCGGTCGGTGCCGAAGACGTCTTCGTACGCCTCGTAGGCCAGCCGGGCGTTGGCCACGGCGGCCTTGCCGCGCGCTGCCTTGGCCTCGTCCGTGCCCAGCGCGCCGAGCCGCTTGTCGATCTCGGTGTCCACGCGGGAGACGAAGAAGGACGCCACCGAGTAGATCTTCGAGAGGTCGAGGCCCGCGGCGTTCGCCTTCTCCAGACCCGACAGGTACGCGTCCATGACCTCGCGGTAGCGCGCGAGGGAGAAGATCAGCGTCACATTGACACTGATGCCCCGGGCAATCGTCTCGGTGATCGCCGGGAGCCCCGCGCGGGTGGCGGGGATCTTGATGAAGGTGTTCGGGCGGTCCACCAGCCAGGCCAGCTGCCTGGCCTCGGCCACGGTCGCCGCCGTGTTGTGCGCCAGCCGGGGGTCGACCTCGATGGAGACGCGGCCGTCCTGGCCCTGCGTCTCGTCGAAGACCGGGCGCAGGATGTCGGCGGCGTCGCGGACGTCCGCCGTCGTGATCATGCGGACGGCTTCCTCGACGGTCACCCCGCGCGTCGCGAGGTCGGTGACCTGAGCCTCGTAACCGTCTCCCTGGGAGATGGCCTTCTGGAAGATCGAGGGATTGGTCGTGACACCCACGACATGCTGCTGGTCCATCAGTTCGGCGAGATTGCCTGATGTGATGCGCTTGCGCGACAGGTCGTCGAGCCAGATCGCGACGCCTTCGTCGGAGAGGCGCTTGAGTGCGTCTGTCATAAGAGTTGCATCTCCTACTTAGTCGTATACCAACGTCAGCGCGTCACGGCTGCCAGAGATTCCCGGGCGGCGGACGCGACCGCGTCCGCGGTGAATCCGAACTCCCGGAAGAGGACCTTGCCGTCGGCCGAGGCACCGAAGTGCTCCAGCGAGATGACACGGCCGGCGTCGCCCACAAATCGGTGCCAGGTGAGCCCGATTCCAGCCTCGACCGCCACCCGCGCCTTTACGGACGGCGGCACGACACTGTCCCGGTAGGCCTGATCCTGCTCCTCGAACCACTCGACCGACGGCATCGACACCACACGGGTCGCGATGCCCTCCGACTGAAGCCGCTCGCGTGCCTCGACCGCCAGTTGGACCTCGGAGCCGGTACCGATGAGTACGACCTGGGGCTCGCCGCCCTCGGCCTCGAAGAGCACGTAACCACCCTTGGCCGCGCCCTCGTTGGCCTCGTACGTCGGCACACCCTGACGTGTCAGCGCCAGCCCGTGCGGCGCGCCCTTGGCGTGCCGCTTGAGGATCTCGCGCCAGGCGATCGCCGTCTCGTTGGCGTCCGCGGGACGCACGATGTTGAGGCCGGGGATGGCCCGCAGGACCGCCAGATGCTCGACGGGCTGGTGGGTGGGACCGTCCTCGCCGAGACCGATCGAGTCATGCGTCCACACATACGTGACGGGCACCTGCATCAGCGCCGCGAGCCGCACGGCCGGGCGCATGTAGTCGGAGAACACCAGGAAAGTGCCGCCGTAGATACGGGTGTTGCCGTGCAGCGCGATGCCGTTCATCGTCGAACCCATGGCGTGCTCACGGATGCCGTAGTGCACCGTGCGGCCGTAAGGGTCGGCCTCCGGCAGCGGGTTGCCCGCCGGGAGGAACGACGACGTCTTGTCGATCGTGGTGTTGTTGGAGCCAGCGAGGTCGGCCGAACCGCCCCACAGCTCCGGAATGACGGCGCCGAGCGCCTGGAGGACCTTGCCGGACGCGGCACGGGTGGCGACGCCCTTGCCGGACTCGAAGACCGGCAGCTTCTTCTCCCAGCCGTCGGGCAGCTCGCCCGCGCGGATCCGGTCGAACGTCGCGGCACGCTCGGGGTTGGCCGTACGCCACGCGGCGAACGTCTTCTCCCACTCGGCGCGCGTCTCGCGGCCCCGGTCGAGTGCCTGACGCGTGTGCGCCAGGACCTCGTCGGCCACCTCGAAGGTCTGCCCCGGGTCGAAGCCCAGCACCCGCTTGGTGGCGGCGACCTCCTCGTCGCCCAGCGCCGAGCCGTGCGCGGCCTCGGTGTTCTGCGCGTTCGGGGCGGGCCAGGCGATGATCGAGCGCGCGGCGATGAACGAGGGGCGCTCGGTCTCGGCCTGCGCCGCCTTCAGCGCACGTGCCAGACCCGCCGGGTCGAGGTCGCCGTTCGGCAGCTGCTCGACGCGCTGGACGTGCCAGCCGTACGCCTCGTACCGCTTCAGGGTGTCCTCGGAGACGGCGGTCTCGGTGTCACCCTCGATGGAGATGTGGTTGTCGTCCCAGAGCAGGACGAGGTTGCCGAGCTTCTGGTGGCCGGCCAGCGACGACGCCTCGCCGGAGACACCCTCCTGAAGGCAGCCGTCACCCGCGACGACCCAGATGGTGTGGTCGAAGGGCGAGGTGCCAGGGGCCGCGTCGGGGTCGTAGAGGCCGCGCTCGTAGCGGGCGGCCATGGCCATGCCCACGCCGTTGGCGACACCCTGGCCGAGCGGCCCGGTGGTGGTCTCGACGCCGACCGTGTGGCCGTGCTCCGGGTGGCCCGGGGTCTTCGACCCCCAGGTGCGGAACGCCTTCAGGTCGTCCAGCTCCAGGCCGTAGCCCGCGAGATACAGCTGGATGTAGAGAGTCAGCGACGAGTGGCCCGCGGAGAGTACGAACCGGTCGCGTCCGGTCCACTGCGCGTCTGCCGGGTCGTGCCGCATCAGCTTCTGGAAGAGCACATAGGCGGCGGGGGCCAGGCTCATCGCCGTACCGGGATGGCCGTTGCCGACCTTCTGTACGGCGTCCATGGCCAGGACGCGGACGGTATCGACCGCCTTGCGGTCCAGGTCGGTCCACTCTTCGAGATCTGTGGTGGTCGGCTTGGTGCTCACCCTGAGTCAGGGCTCCTCTCCACATGTCGAATCCCGGTGTCTGAGGGCGCACCGGTTCGGTGCCGAGCCTACCCTTGTGGCGCTTCGCGACCGTGCCCGTCCACTTCCGTGAAGAGGAGGCATCACCGGGGTGCCGGGAGGGTGTCGGGTACGCCTCCCGGGCGCGGCCGAGGGTCGGGGCCCGACTCCGCGCGCGGCGCTCCCAGCAGGCGTCAACACGAGCCCACCCCCGATAAGAACGGCATATGGGCAACGTCTAGAGTGGCGTGGTACGCGCAAGTCTTTACCGGGCCTTCACGCCCGAAACTTGCTGGGATTTCTCTGTCTGGGGTGTGCGTGACGGCCGTCGAGTCCCGACCCGCAGGGGTCGTCCTGACTCCGAGCCCGGGGGGCCATCGGCCGTTCGGGGCCCGCGTCAAAGCGTTCGTGGCGCTGACCAAACCACGGATCATCGAGCTGCTGCTCATCACCACCGTGCCGGTGATGTTCCTGGCCGAGCAGGGTGCGCCGGACTTCTGGCTGATGGTCGTCACCTGCGTCGGCGGCTACCTCTCCGCCGGCGGTGCCAACGCGCTGAACATGTACATCGACCGCGACATCGACGCGATGATGGACCGCACGTCGCAGCGCCCGCTGGTGACCGGCATGGTGTCGCCCCGCGAGAGCCTGGTCTTCGGGCTCTCCCTGGCCGTGATCTCGACGCTCTGGTTCGGCCTGCTGGTCAACTGGCTGTCGGCGGCGCTCGCGCTCGGCGCGCTCCTCTTCTACGTCGTCGTCTACACGATGATCCTCAAGCGGCGTACGTCCCAGAACATCGTCTGGGGCGGCATCGCCGGCTGTATGCCCGTCTTCATCGGCTGGTCGGCCGTCACGAACTCGCTGTCCTGGGCCGCCGTCATCCTCTTCCTGGTGATGTTCTTCTGGACGCCGCCGCACTACTGGCCGCTGTCGATGAAGGTGCGCGAGGACTACGCGCGCGTGGGCGTGCCGATGCTCCCCGTCGTCGCGTCGAACCGCGTGGTCGCCCGCCAGATCGTGCTCTACAGCTGGGTGATGGTGGTGGTGTCGCTGCTGCTGACCCCGCTGGGCTACACCGGCTGGTTCTACACGTCGGTGGCCCTGGTGGCCGGCGGCTGGTGGCTGTGGGAGGCGCACGCGCTCCAGTCACGGGCCAAGTCCGGTGAGACGGGCGCCAAGCTGAAGGAAATGCGGCTGTTCCACTGGTCGATCACCTATGTGTCGCTGCTCTTCGTGGCCGTCGCGGTGGACCCCTTCCTCCGCTGACACGACTACCCGTCGGTAGCATGTCGCCCATGGCAGAGACCGAGGTTGACGAGCAGACCGGTGACGGGGCGGCGCGCGCGAGCCGGCAGGCCGCGCGGGACGAGCGGCGCGCGGCCCGACTGGCCAAGCAGATCGGCGCGTTCGCGCGCCGGCACGGCGGCGCCGCGGAGGGACAGCTCGCGTATCTGGGCCAGGCGGGCACCCGCATCGTGCTCGTGGCGCGGGACGGCGACTGGGGCGATCTGGTCGCCCCCTCGCACGAGGTGGCGCTGAAGGCCGTCGAGAAGTCGGGGATCACGGTGCACGAGTCCTTCGACGGCGAGTTCGCCGCGAAGGTCCGCACGGGCCCGTACGAGTGGACCCGCATGGCGGGCATCCAACTCGGCGGCCCGTCCAACGCGTAGGGCTTCCTGGCCGAGGCGTGTCCGGTTTCGATCGGTGGGTCGGGCAACACCCCGAGCGCCGCCCGCCCGTTAGGACTGTAGGGATTCGGTCCAGGACGGGAAGCGCCATGATCGAGACAATGACTCTGGTGGACCAGAACTGCCACGGCGTGCTCCGTACGGAGCTGGGCCTCGGCACCTTCGAGGCCCAGCTCGGCAGGACCGCGGGGCCGCCCGCGCCGGGGACCACCTTCTTCGACACCCAGACCGGGTTCGCCGTACGGCGCTGGTGCCCGCCGCTCCTCGGTCTTGAGCCCCACACCTCGCCCGCCGGCTATCTCGCCCGGCGCCGGGAACTCGGCGTACTGGAAGCAGGGCGGCGGCTGTTGCGGGGCACCGGCGTCACCACGTATCTGGTCGACACCGGGCTGCCCGGCGATCTGACCGCCCCCGGGGAGATCGCGGCGGCCGGCGCCGCCGAGGCCCGCGAGATCGTCCGGCTCGAACTGCTCGCCCAGCAGGTCGCCGACACCTCGGGCACCGTCGGCTCGCTGCTCGCCAACCTCGCCCACGCCGTGCACGCGGCGGTCGGCACCGCCGTCGCCTTCGTGTCCGTGGCCGCCCTGCGCCACGGGTCCGCGTCGGCGGCCGAGCCGCCAGGCTCCGCCGAGGTACGGGCCGCCGCCGGGCGCTGGCTCGCCGGGCGGCGGGTGGGCGGCCGGCTCACCGACCCCGTACTGCTGCGGCATCTGCTGTGGACCGCCGTCGCCACCGGGCTGCCGCTCCAACTGCACGCGGGCGCCGACGAGGGGTGCCGGGGCAACTGCCCGGACGGCCGTGCGGCGCGGATCGCGGGCTTCGCGGCGGCCACGGCCGGGCTCGGCACCGACGTGGTGCTGCTGCACGGGCTGCCGTACCACCGGCAGGCCGCCCGTCTCGCCGCGGCCTTCCCGCATGTGTACGTGGATCTCGGCCCGGCCCTCGCGCACACCGGGGCCCGCGCTGCGGACGTGCTGGCCGAGGTGTTGGAACTGGCGCCGTTCGGGAAGCTGCTCTACTCCAGCGGCGCGCGCGGGCTGCCCGAACTGCACGTCGTGGGCGCGAGGGTCTTCCGCCAGGCGGTGGCGCGGGTGCTCGGCGGCTGGGCGGCGGACGGTTCGTGGGCGCTCGCCGACGCGCAGCGCGTCGCGGAGATGATCGCCTCGGGCAACGCCCGCCGGATCTACGGCCTCGACGAGACTTGACGGCCGTCAGAGCACGCAAGGGCGGCGGGCTGTGTCTTTCGGATCAGGCCGTGGACAGCGCCGGGTCGGCCGGATCCGCCTGCGCCGGGATCTCCGGTTCCGTCACGGGCCGCTCACGCAGGCTCAACGCGAGCCGCAGGACCGCGATCCAGGTCAGCGCGGAGCCCAGCATATGGACGCCGACCAGGATCTCGGGCACGTCGGTGAAGTACTGGACGTAGCCCACACCGCCCTGCGCGAGCAGCACGATCAGCAGGTCACGCGCCCGCGCGCGCGTGTCGGCAGGGGCGTCCACGACGCGCAGCACCAGCCACATCGCGATCGCCAGCGCGCAGACCACCCAGGCCGCCGCCGCGTGCACATGCGCCGCGTCGATCCAGTCGAACGGCATCCGGGGTACCTCGCTGCTGTCGCCCGCGTGCTTGCCGGAGCCGGTCACCGTCGTTCCGGCGGCGATCAGCAGGCCCGTCGCGACGACCAGTGCCCAGCCCAGCTTCCGTACCGGACGCGGCACCCGCGGCCGGGACGTCGCGTCGCCCTCGCGGGTGCGCTGCCAGACGATCACGGTGACGGTGAGCAGGGCGTTGGCGAGCAGGAAGTGCACCGCCACGGTCCAGGGGTTGAGCTCCATGTGGACCGTGATGCCGCCCATCACGGCGTTCAGCACCACGACCCAGAACATGCTCCAGGCGAGCCGGGAGAGACCGCGCCGCCGGGGCTTGACCGACCGGGCCGCGACGATCGCCCAGCCGACGGCCGCCGACAGGACGTACGTCAGCATGCGGTTGCCGAACTCGATCGCGCCGTGCAGACCCTGCTCGGACGTCGCGAACAGGCTGTCGTCCGTGCACTTGGGCCAGGTGTCGCAGCCGAGCCCGGAGCCCGTGAGCCGGACGGCGCCGCCGGTGACGATGATGACGACGGTCATCACGACGGCGGAGAGGGCGGCTCGCCGGAGCGTACGGGGGGACGGCGTCCAGCGCTGGGCGATGTAGTCGAGGGGGTTCCACACGGCCACCATCGTAGGCGGGCCCTTGTGAACGCAGTCACGAGGGGTCCCCGCGCGTCAGCGCTGGCGTCCGGGAAGCTACTCCCAGCGGAAGAGACGGGCCGCCGCCCCGAGCCCGAGCACCGCCCACACGGCCAGCACCCCGAAGTCGTCCCAGGGCATCCCCGCACCGTGCTGGAGCACATCACGCAGCCCCTCGGAGAGGGCCGAGATCGGCAGCAGACCGAGCAGGGTCTGTGCCACGTCCGGGAACTTCTCCAGCGGCACGATCACGCCGCCGCCCACCAGCAGCAGCACGAACACCAGATTCGCCGCGGCCAGCGTCGCCTCCGCCTTGAGCGTGCCCGCCATCAACAGCCCGAGCCCGGAGAAGGCGGCCGTACCGAGGACGAGCAGCAGCAGTACGGCGAGGGGGCTGCCCTCGGGCGACCAGCCGAGCGCGAACGCGATGACTGTCAGCAGCACGATCTGAAGGACCTCGGTGACCAGGACGGAGAGCGTCTTGGCGGTCATCAGGGCCCAACGCGGCAGGGGTGAGGCACCAAGCCGTTTCAGTACCCCGTAACGCCGTTCGAAGCCCGTCGCGATGGCCTGTCCGGTGAAAGCCGTCGACATCACGGCCAGCGCGAGGACACCGGGGGCGAGGAAGTCGACCGACGCCCCCGAGCCCGTGTCGATGATGTCGACCGCCGAGAACAGCACCAGCAGCAGACTCGGGATGATCACTGTCAGCAGCAACTGCTCGCCGTTGCGCAGCAGCATCCTCGTCTCGAAGACCGTCTGCGCGGCGATCATCCGCGGCAGCGGCGCCGCGCCCGGCGCGGGGGAGTACCTGCCGGCGCCCGTGTCCGTACCCGTGCTCATGGACGCAGCTCCTTGCCGGTCAGTTCGAGGAAGACGTCCTCCAGGGTGTGCCGCTCGACGGAGATCTTGTCCGGCATCACCCCGTGCTGCGCGCACCAGGTCGTCACCGTCGCGAGCAGTTGCGGATCGATGGTGCCGCCGATCCGGTAGGCGCCCGGCACCAGTTCGGCCGCGGCCGACCCGTCGGGCAGCGCCTTGAGCAGCGAGCCGAGGTCGAGCCCGGGGCGGCCGGTGAAGCGCAGGGTGTTCTCGGCGCCGCCCCGGCACAGCTCATCGACGGTGCCGTGCGCCACGACCTGCCCGGCGTCGACGATGGCGACGTCGTCGGCCAGTTCCTCGGCCTCGTCCATGAAGTGCGTGGTCAGCACCGTGGTCACCCCGTCGGCGCGCAGCTCGCGCACCAGCTCCCAGGTGGAGCGGCGGGCCTGCGGGTCGAGTCCCGCGGTCGGCTCGTCCAGGAACACCAGCTCGGGCCGGCCGACGACCGCCATGGCGAGCGAGAGCCGCTGCTGCTGGCCCCCGGAGAGCCGCCGGTAGGCCGTACGGCCGCAGCCGCCGAGCCCGAGCCGCTCGATCAGCTCAGTGACGTCCAGCGGGTTCGCGTGGAGGGCGGCCATATGGCGGAGCATCTCCTCCGCACGGGCGCCGGAGTACACGCCCCCGGACTGGAGCATCACGCCTATACGCGGGCGCAGCAGGGCCGCGTCCGTCACGGGATCGAGGCCGAGGACGCGTACCGTTCCCTCGTCCGGTCTGCGATAGCCCTCGCAGGTCTCGATCGTGGTGGTCTTGCCGGCTCCGTTGGGGCCGAGGACCGCGGACACCGTGCCCGCCCGGACGCTGAGATCCAGGCCGTTCACCGCGGTCCTGGCCCCGTACCGCTTGACCAGGCCCCGGACCTGGACCACCGGATCTCCGACGTCGCTGCGCATGCCGTGAGTCTAGGCAGCGGTCCAGGACGCCCCGGGTCCGGGGGCGGGCGGACCGCCGTCGGTCCCGGGGCCGCCCCTGAATTCTTAGGTCACCCTAAGTGACGCAGGGCACCACTCGTCGTACCGGACGGCTGTTGTCACTGTCGAGGGAATTACGCAACAATGGCGTTGTGAAATACGTCGGCGAGGCTCCGCAGGAGGAACTCGCGACCGGTGAGCGTTCCACACGCAACCGGGTCGCGCGCTCCATCCTGGACCACGGCCCCTCCACCGTCTCCGACCTCGCGGGGCGCCTGAAGCTCACCCAGGCCGCCGTCCGCCGCCATCTCGACGCACTGGTCGCCGACGACGTGGTGGAACCGCGCGACCAGCGCGTCTACGGCTCACGCGGGCGAGGCAGGCCCGCCAAGGTGTTCGCCCTCACCGACTGCGGCAGGGACGCCTTCGACCAGTCGTACGACAAGCTCGCCGCCGACGCCATCGAGTGGATCGCCCGTGGCGCGGGCGGCGGCGCCAAGGGTGAAGCGGCCGTCGCCGCCTTCGCGCGCGACCGGATCGCCACCCAGGCGGGGACGTACCGGCAGGCGGTCGAGTCCGCCGCGCCCGAGAAGCGGACCGAGGCGCTCGCCAGGGCGCTGAGCACCGACGGGTATGCTGCCGCGGCCCGCAGCGCACCGAACCAGCAGGGTGAGCAGCTCTGCCAGCACCACTGCCCGGTGGCCCATGTGGCCGAGAAGTATCCGCAGCTGTGCGAGGCGGAGACGGAGTTCTTCTCCGAACTGCTCGGGACCCATGTGCAGCGGCTGGCGACCATCGCCCACGGTGACGGGGTGTGCACGACGTTCATCCCGCACAGCGGCGGGCACGGCGCGCCACCCGGTCCCCCGGGGACCGGCGCCACCCCACAGACCGATCCACCGCAGATCAGCCAGCAGACCGATCACCACGCATCCGAAAGCACGGCCGGGAGGAACCCCGCATGACGCTCCCCACGGAGACCGCCCATCCTGAGCTCGAAGGACTGGGCAAGTACGAATACGGCTGGGCCGACTCCGACAAGGCCGGCGCCGCCGCCAAGCGCGGTCTCTCCGAAGACGTCGTCCGCGACATCTCCGCGAAGAAGAACGAGCCGGAGTGGATGCTGAAGCTCCGTCTCAAGGGACTGAAGCTGTTCGGCAAGAAGCCGATGCCGAGTTGGGGCTCCGACCTGTCGGGCATCGACTTCGACAACATCAAGTACTTCGTCCGGTCGACGGAGAAGCAGGCGGAGTCCTGGGAGGACCTGCCCGAGGACATCAAGAACACGTACGACAAGCTCGGCATCCCCGAGGCGGAGAAGCAGCGTCTCGTCGCCGGTGTCGCGGCCCAGTACGAGTCCGAGGTCGTCTACCACCAGATCCGTGAGGACCTGGAGGAGCAGGGCGTCATCTTCAAGGACACCGACACCGCCCTCAGGGAGAACCCGGAGCTCTTCCAGGAGTACTTCGGCACGGTCATCCCGGTCGGCGACAACAAGTTCGCCTCGCTGAACTCGGCCGTGTGGTCCGGCGGTTCGTTCATCTACGTGCCGAAGGGCGTGCACGTCGAGATCCCGCTCCAGGCCTACTTCCGTATCAACACCGAGAACATGGGCCAGTTCGAGCGGACGCTGATCATCGTCGACGAGGACGCCTACGTCCACTACGTCGAGGGCTGCACCGCGCCGATCTATTCCTCGGACTCGCTGCACAGCGCCGTGGTCGAGATCATCGTGAAGAAGGGTGGCCGCTGCCGTTACACGACCATCCAGAACTGGTCGAACAACGTCTACAACCTCGTCACCAAGCGTGCCGTGGCCTACGAGGGCGCGACCATGGAATGGGTCGACGGCAACATCGGCTCCAAGGTCACCATGAAGTACCCGGCCGTCTATCTGATGGGCGAGCACGCCAAGGGCGAGACCCTGTCCATCGCCTTCGCGGGCGAGGGCCAGCACCAGGACGCCGGCGCCAAGATGGTCCACATGGCTCCGAACACCTCGTCGAACATCGTCTCCAAGTCGGTGGCGCGAGGCGGCGGCCGTACCTCCTACCGAGGACTCATCGAGATCGGTGAGGGCGCCCCCGGATCGAAGTCCAACGTGCTCTGTGACGCGCTGCTCGTGGACACGGTCTCGCGTTCCGACACCTATCCGTATGTGGACGTCCGCGAGGACGACGTGTCGATGGGCCACGAGGCGACGGTCTCCAAGGTCTCCGAGGACCAGCTCTTCTACCTGATGAGCCGAGGTATGACGGAGTTCGAGGCCATGGCGATGATCGTCCGCGGCTTCGTGGAGCCGATCGCCAAGGAACTGCCCATGGAGTACGCGCTGGAGCTCAACCGGCTGATCGAGCTCCAGATGGAAGGCTCCGTCGGCTGACGCCGCCGCGCGCGGCAGTCAGCAGCAGCGACCGATTCCCCAAGAGGCAGAGAGAGAGCACGACGACAGCCATGGCTGAGGCTTTGAACATTCCGGTGGGTTCCACCACCACCGGGTCGATCGCGGTGGCCGCCGAGTCGACCGTCGCCACGCGCATGAGCGCGCCGCCGTCCTACGACGTCGCGGACTTCCCCGTTCCGCACGGCCGCGAGGAGGAGTGGCGGTTCACGCCGCTGGAGCGGCTGCGCGGTCTCCAGGACGGTACGGCCGTCGCCGACGGCCTCATCCGTACGGAGGTGTACACCCCCGCCGGTGTCACCCAGGAGACCGTCGGCCGCGACGACCCGCGCGTGGGCAAGGCAGGCATCCCGGCGGACCGGGTGGCGGCGCAGGCGTACACCTCGTTCGAGAAGGCGTCGGTCGTCTCCGTTCCCAAGGAGACCGTGCTCACCGAGCCCATCCGGATCACCGTGCACGGCCAGGGCGGCACCGCCTTCGTGCACCAGGTGGTCGAGCTGGGCGCCTTCGCCGAGGCGGTCGTGGTCATCGACCACACCGGCGACGCGGTGGTCGCCTCGAATGTCGACTTCCTCATCGGTGACGGAGCCAAGCTGACCGTCGTGTCCGTGCAGGACTGGGACGCCAAGGCCGTCCATGTCGCCCAGCACAACGCGCTGGTCGGCAGGGACGCCTCGTTCAAGTCGATCGTGGTGACCTTCGGCGGCGACGTCGTACGGCTCCACCCGCGCGTGCAGTACGGGGGCCCCGGCGGCGAGGCCGAGCTCTTCGGTCTCTACTTCACCGACAAGGGCCAGCACCAGGAGCACCGGCTCCTGGTCGACCACAACGCCCCGCACTGCAAGTCCAACGCCGTCTACAAGGGCGCGCTCCAGGGCGACGACGCGCACGCCGTCTGGATCGGTGACGTGCTGATCCGCGCGCTCGCCGAGGGCACGGACACCTACGAGATGAACCGGAACCTGGTCCTCACGGACGGCGCCCGGGTCGACTCCGTACCGAACCTGGAGATCGAGACCGGCGAGATCGCCGGCGCCGGTCACGCGTCGGCCACCGGCCGGTTCGACGACGAGCAGCTCTTCTACCTGATGTCGCGCGGCATCCCCGAGGTCGACGCCCGCCGCCTCGTCATCCGCGGCTTCTTCGCCGAGCTGGTCCAGCAGATCGAACTGCCGGACGTCGAGGAGCGCCTGCTCGCCAAGATCGAGGCGGAGCTGGAGGCATCGGTCTGATGACCTTCGTCCGAGTCTGTGGACTGACCGAGCTGGAGGACGGCACCCCCAAGCGGGTCGAACTCGACGGCATACCGGTCTCCGTCATCCGTACCGAGGGCGAGGTGTTCGCGATCAACGACATCTGCTCGCACGCGAACGTCTCCCTCTCGGAGGGCGAGGTCGAGGACTGCTCGATCGAGTGCTGGCTGCACGGCTCCAGCTTCGACCTGCGTACCGGCAAGCCGAACGGCCTTCCCGCGACGCGCCCCGTCCCCGTATACCCCGTACAGATCCAAGGGGACGATGTGCTCGTCTCCGTCACCCAGGAGTCCTGAGTCACCCATGGCAACCCTTGAAATCAACGACCTGCACGTCTCCGTCGACGCGGAGGGCGGTGCCCGCGAGATCCTCAAGGGCGTCGACCTGACCGTCAAGCAGGGCGAGACGCACGCCATCATGGGCCCCAACGGCTCCGGCAAGTCGACCCTCGCATACTCCATCGCGGGCCACCCCAAGTACACGATCACCGGTGGCACCGTGACGCTGGACGGCGAGGACGTCCTGGAGATGACGGTCGACGAGCGCGCCCGCGCCGGACTCTTCCTCGCGATGCAGTATCCGGTCGAGGTCCCCGGCGTCTCGGTCTCCAACTTCCTGCGCACCTCCGCCACCGCCATGCGCGGTGAGGCACCCAAGCTGCGGACCTGGGTGAAGGAGGTCAAGACCGCGATGGAACAGCTCCAGATGGACCAGGCGTTCGCCGAGCGCAACGTCAACGAAGGCTTCTCCGGCGGCGAGAAGAAGCGCCACGAGATCCTTCAGCTCGAACTGCTCAAGCCCAAGGTCGCGATCCTCGACGAGACGGACTCCGGTCTGGACGTCGACGCGCTGCGGGTCGTCTCCGAGGGCGTCAACCGCGTCCGGGAGAGCGGAGAGGTCGGCACACTGCTGATCACGCACTACACGCGGATCCTCCGCTACATCAAGCCCGACTTCGTGCATGTCTTCGCCCAGGGCCGTATCGCCGAGTCCGGCGGCGCGGAGCTGGCCGACAAGCTGGAGAACGAGGGCTACGAGGCGTACGTGAAGGGTGGCGTATCCGCGTGACACAGCCGTCAGGCCTCCTCACCGGGCCGGGCCGACTGCTCGACGAGGCGGTCCGTAAGGACTTCCCCCTGCTGGACCGGCTGGTCCACGACGGGAAGAAGATCGTGTATCTGGACAACGCGGCGACATCGCAGAAGCCGCGCCAGGTGCTCGATGCCCTCAACGAGTACTACGAGCGGCACAACGCCAACGTGCACCGCGGCGTCCATGTGCTCGCCGAGGAGGCCACGGCCCTGTACGAAGGCGCTCGCGACAAGGTCGCCGCCTTCATCAACGCGCCGAGCCGCGACGAGGTGATCTTCACCAAGAACGCCTCCGAGTCGCTCAACCTCGTGGCGAACATGCTGGGCTGGGCCGACGAGCCCTACCGCGTGGACCACGAGACCGAGATCGTCATCACGGAGATGGAGCACCACTCCAACATCGTGCCGTGGCAGCTGCTCTCGCAGCGCACCGGAGCGAAGCTGAAGTGGTTCGGTCTCACCGACGACGGCCGGCTCGACCTGTCGAACATCAACGAGATCATCACCGAGAAGACGAAGATCGTCTCCTTCGTGCTGATCTCGAACATCCTGGGCACGGTCAACCCCGTCGAGGCGATCGTCCGCCGTGCGCAGGAGGTCGGCGCGCTGGTGCTGATCGACGCCTCGCAGGCGGCCCCGCACGTCACGGTCGACGTGCAGGCGCTGCAGGCCGACTTCGTGGCCTTCACCGGCCACAAGATGTGCGGCCCGACCGGGATCGGCGTCCTGTGGGGCCGCCAGGAGCTGCTGGAGGACCTTCCGCCCTTCCTCGGCGGCGGCGAGATGATCGAGACCGTGTCGATGCACTCCTCGACGTACGCCCCGGCCCCGCACAAGTTCGAGGCGGGTACGCCCCCGGTCGCCCAGGCCGTCGGCCTCGGCGCGGCCGTGGACTATCTGTCCGCGATCGGCATGGACAAGATCGCCGCGCACGAGCACGCCATCACCGAGTACGCGGTGAAACGGCTGCTCGAAGTCCCCGACCTGCGGATCATCGGCCCGAGCACGGCCGAGGAGCGCGGCGCCACGATCTCCTTCACACTCGGAGACATCCACCCCCACGACGTGGGACAGGTGCTCGACGAGCAGGGCATCGCGGTCCGGGTCGGTCACCACTGCGCACGGCCGGTCTGCCTGCGGTACGGAATTCCGGCGACCACGCGGGCGTCGTTCTATCTGTACTCCACGCAGTCCGAGGTCGATGTCCTGGTCGACGGGCTGGAGCACGTCCGTAATTTCTTCGGATGAGGGACTGACCGGTGAAGCTGGATTCCATGTACCAGGAAGTCATCCTGGATCACTACAAGCACCCCCACGGGCGCGGTCTTCGCGACGGCGACGCGGAGGTGCACCACGTCAACCCGACGTGCGGTGACGAGATCACGCTCCGCGTGAAGTACGACGGCTCACGCGTCGAAGACGTGTCGTACGAGGGCCAGGGCTGCTCCATCAGCCAGGCCAGCGCGTCCGTCCTGAACGAGCTGCTGGTCGGCAGGGAACTGGCCGACGCGAAGAAGATCCAGAGCACGTTCCTGGAGCTGATGCAGTCCAAGGGCCGGCTCGAACCGGACGACGCGATGGAGGAGGTGCTGGAGGACGCCGTGGCGTTCGCCGGTGTCTCCAAGTACCCCGCCCGTGTGAAGTGCGCGCTGCTGAGCTGGATGGCGTGGAAGGACGCGACGGCCCAGGCACTGGGCGACCCCGCGCATAAGGAGACGGCATGAGCGAGAACGAGACCGTGATGATGAAGCCGGCCTCCGAGGAGGAGGTCCGCGAGGCGCTGTACGACGTCGTCGACCCCGAGCTGGGGATCGACGTCGTCAATCTGGGCCTCATCTACGGCGTCCACATCGACGAGTCGAATGTCGCCACCCTCGACATGACGCTGACGTCGGCGGCCTGTCCGCTGACCGACGTGATCGAGGACCAGGCGAAGTCGGCGACCGAGGGCATCGTCAGCGAGCTGAAGATCAACTGGGTCTGGATGCCGCCGTGGGGTCCCGACAAGATCACGGACGACGGCCGCGAGCAGCTGCGCGCGCTGGGCTTCAACGTCTGAGGCACGGACTCACGCGTATACGTGTCGGGCCCCACGATCCTGGTGATCGTGGGGCCCGAGGTGTGTACGGGGCTCAGGGGGAGCCCGGTCCCGTCGGCGGTGCGGCCGGTGCTGCCTGTGCGGCGGCTATCAGCGCCGGGGCCAGGTTCTCCTTACGGATGCGCTGGTCGACATAGAGAAGATTCAGCACCAGCTGCGGGAAGGTCGTCGAGAAGATCTGGCTGACCAGCTGGCCCACCAGCGCCAGGACCAGATAGCCGCTCACGGCGACGAAGATCTCACCGAAGCTCGGCTCGTAGCTGATCTCCGCCGACCCGAACACGCCGGGGACCACCCCCACCGTGTTGAACAGCTGCTGGAGCACCAGGCCCGCGACCGACGCGATCGCGAAGGCCAGCAGCGAGATGCCGCAGATCCGCCACCAGGCGCCGCGCACCAGCTCGGCCGAGCGCCGCAGCGCGTCGACCGGCCCCCGCGACTCGATCACCACAGCGGCCGGGGCGAGGCTGAACAGCACCCACAGCCAGATCGCCAGGGGCCCGAGCAGCAGACCGCCCACGAAGCCCAGCGGGATCAGCAGGCCGGCCGGGTCCCAGCCGCCCGTGGCGACGACCGTGGCCATGGTGGAGACCAGACCGGTCAGGAACAGCACGACCGGGACCAGCATGATCAGTCCGCTGAGGAAGACCGTCCCGATCACGGCGGGCACCCGGGACAGCGCGCGCAGCAGGACCGTGGAGACCTTGACCGGCCTGCCGAGCACCGCCTCCTGGACGATCACCGGGCAGCACGTCTGCATGGTCGCGGTGGCCAGCAGCAGCGCGGCGACCACCACGATCCACAGGCCGACGAAGGCGAGGACCAGTGGCCGCAGGTGGTCCCAGTCCGGGGCCGAACCGGCCGGTGTGTCGACGACGACGTCCAGATGATCGCCGACGGCGCCGTACGCGACGGCCAGCGCCCCGCCGGTCACCAGGAACGCGGCGCCGTACACGGCCACCGCGATGCCGAGAAGCTGCGCCCAGTAGCGGCCCAGCGTCGTGAACGCCCCGCCGAGTATCTCGCCGAGATCGAGCGGGCTCAGCGGTATCACCCCCGGCTTCGGCCCGCGCGGGCGCGCCCAGCCGCCCCAGCCGGGCGGGGGCCCGCCTCCGTACGGAGGCGGCCCCCCGCCGTACGGCCCGTGCCCGCCCGGCGGTCTGCCGCCGCCCCGCCCCGCGTCCTGCGTCACCGCTCTGCTCCGATGTCTAGGTCCTGTCCGGCCTCCGGCCGGGACACCGTAGCCGCCGGTGCGGGGGCCGGGAATCCGCCGGCCTTGTGTACGGGTGTACGCAACTCATGCGTACACTCGTACACATGGGGCCTGGATACGGATTGCTCGCCATCGCCATCGCGGCGGAGGTGGCCGGCACGACTGCGATGAAGTACAGCGAGGGCTTCACCAGGCTCTGGCCCTCGCTGGGGGCCGTGATCGGTTACGTGCTGGCGTTCGCCATGCTCGCCCAGACCCTCAAGACGCTCTCCGTCGGCACCGCGTACGCGATCTGGGCCGGCGTCGGGACCGCCGCCGTCGCCGCCATCGGCATGATCTTCCTGAGCGAGGCGGCCACTCCGGCCAAGCTCGCGGGCATCGTGCTCGTCATCGCCGGTGTCGTCCTCCTCAACCTGGGCGGGGCCCACTGATGGCTCGGCGTTACGACCCCGAGCGGCGCCAGCGCATCATCGACGCGGCGATCCGGGTGGCCGGGCGCGCCGGGATCGCGGGGCTGAGCCACCGCACCGTAGCCGCCGAGGCCGATGTGCCGCTCGGCTCCACGACGTACCACTTCGCCTCCCTGGACGAACTGCTGGTCGCCGCGCTGCGACAGGCCAACGAGGGCTTCGCCGCCGTCCTCAGGGAGAGCGGCGCCCTCGCCGACCCGGGGTGCGACATCGCGGACGAGCTGGCCCGGGTCACCGGGCAGTGGCTCGCGGCGGACCGCACCGGCGTGGAGCTGGAGTACGAGCTCTATCTCGCCGCCCTGCGCCGCCCCGCGCTGCGGCCGGTGGCCGCCGAGTGGTGCGACGCGATCACACAGAGCCTGGCCGACAGGGTCGACCCCGTCACGGCCCGCGCGCTGGTCGCCATGCTCGACGGGATCTGCCTTCAAGCACTGCTCACCGGACGGGAGTACGACGCCGGCTACACCCGCGAGATGCTGGACCGGATTCTCGCCGGGGCGTCGGCGGCCGGTGACATGGCCTCCGCGGAGCACGGCGCGCTCCCGTAGATTGACCGGATGAGCATTCCGCCCGCCAAGTCCGCGCCGGAGCGCGCGCCGGATCCCGGCACAGAGCCCGCGGCTGTCATAGGCCCCGAGATCACCTACGCCGAGTGCCGCCAGTGCGGCACGCTCATCGCCGGGCTCGACGGCCGCTACAGCTGCGGGGTCTGCGGCTGGGTGAACCACCACTCCGAGGGACACCGCCTGCTGCCGCGCCCCGAGGACGACAAGGGCCGCGCCGCGGGCGACAGGGACGACAACCGCCTCGGCTGAAGGTCCTGGGCGGAACCGGCGCGGGCCCGGCGCCGCTGCCGTGGCGCACCGTGTGCCCGTACGCCGAGACCAGTTGGCCTCGGCGTACGGGCGCCCGTTAGGTTTCGCTCATGACCGACACGACTGCTACTCGCACCACCGGCGCCGTCGCCGCCGGGCTCGCCACTCTTACCGAGGACGGGACCGTCCTCGACACCTGGTACCCCGCCCCCGTGCTCAGCGACGACCCGGGCCCCGCCGGGACCGAGCGGCTGGACGCCGGCCGTGCGGCCGAACTGCTCGGCGACGCCGCCCGCAAGGCCGTCGGACCCGATACGCGCCGCGGGGTCGAGGTCGTCGCCGTCCGTACGGTCATCGCCTCGCTCGACGACAAGCCCCTCGACGCGCACGACGTGTACCTCCGTCTGCACCTGCTCAGCCACCGCCTGGTCAAGCCGCACGGCCAGAGCCTCGACGGCATCTTCGGTCTGCTCGCCAACGTCGCCTGGACCTCGCTCGGCCCGGTCGCCGTCGACGCGCTGGAGACGGTGCGGCTGAACGCGCGCGCGGAGGGCCTGCACCTCCAGGTCACCTCGGTCGACAAGTTCCCGCGTATGACGGACTACGTCGCCCCCAAGGGCGTACGTATCGGCGACGCCGACCGCGTCCGGCTCGGCGCGCACCTCGCCGAGGGCACCACCGTGATGCACGAGGGCTTCGTCAACTTCAACGCGGGCACTCTCGGCGTCTCCATGGTCGAGGGCCGGATCTCGGCAGGCGTCGTCGTCGGCGACGGCTCGGACATCGGCGGCGGTGCCTCCACCATGGGCACCCTCTCCGGCGGTGGCTCTGAGCGCATCGTGATCGGCGAGCGCTGTCTCATCGGCGCCGAGGCGGGTGTCGGCATCCCGCTCGGCGACGAGTGCGTGGTCGAGGCGGGTCTCTACATCACCGCCGGTACGCGCGTGACGCTGCCCGACGGCGAGATCGTCAAGGCCCGTGGGCTGTCCGGCGCGTCGAACATCCTCTTCCGTCGCAACTCGATCACCGGAAAGGTCGAGGCACGCCCGAACAACGCGGTCTGGGGCGGCCTGAACGACGTTCTGCACAGCAACAACTGACGGTGCGCCGGGCGCGTACGACAGCCGCGTACGCGCCCGTGTGCGGCACACACCACGGGGGACGGGATCCGATGACGAGGCGACACCGCGCGGCCGGGATGCTGGCCGGGGCGTTCGTCCTGCTGCTGACGACGGCGGGCTGTTCGGAAGTGATCAACGAGATCGAGGCGGAGAAGGGCGGCGGCACCGCCCCGTCCAGACCGGGGCCGCCCCCGTCCTCGTCCGCCGGGGCGCGGCCCTCCGTCGAGCCCTACCCGCCGCTCGCCGAGTCCGCCCCGGCATCGCCGTCCGCCGGGGTGAGCATGCCCGGTTGCCCGCCGTCGGGCCTTGATGTCGTGATCGGCGGCGAGGACGCCGCCATGGGCCACCGCGTGGTCACCGTCCAGCTCTGGAACTGCGGCGACAAGCCCTATCGCGTCAAGGGCTACCCGGGCGTCGAACTCCTCGACGAGGCCCGTGAGCCCGTCGACGTCAAGGTCACCCATGAGAGTGATTACACCTACACCGGCAGGCGCGACGACCGCCCCCGGCAGCTGACCCTGGCACCGGACGGCACAGCGAGCGTGGTGCTGCACTGGAACAACCGCGTCACCTCCATCGACGGCGCCCCCACTCCGGGCGCCCACATCCTCGTCACCCCCGCCGCCGGCGAGAAGCCCGTCTCCCTGCCGCTCCCCGTCGATCTCGGTACGGACGGCACCCTGGACGTGACCTCGTGGGCGGCGGACGAACCTGTCAGTGGTCGGTGATCCAATGGGACGTATGGACACCGAACGTGCCGACCCCTCCGACCTCGACGTGCTGCGCGCGGCCTTCCCGCCCGAGCTCCGCAGACCCCCGCTGGGCTGGAACGGCGTCCACGACTTCGAGCGGGAGCAGGGCATCGTGCTCCCGGAGCCGTACCGCACGCTCGTCGCCGAGATATGCGACGGCAGCGGTGAGGGTCCCGCCGACGTCGACGGGCTGATACCGCTGAAGTCCCTTCCCGCGGACTGGGGTTCGGGCGGCGCCCAGCGCGCGCCCGCGAAGGCTTTCCCGCTCACCGAGGCATGGGTGTGGGAGGACGACCCCCGGCCGTACGAGGAGATAGAGCCGCTGATCGACGAGGTCAGCAACGACGGCAGCATCGTGCTGGGCACGGATGGCTGCGGGCTGTACTGGCACCTCGTCGTCACCGGCGCGCAGCGCGGCCGAATATGGGCCGTCAGCGACGTGGGCGCCGCGCCTTTCGGCAAGGAGCCCGGCTTCGCCGAGTGGGTGGCGCACTGGGCGGAGTCGTGTTGACCTCAACCGCGCTTGACATTCGAGCATGGTGAGTGACGCCGCACCACGGGGTTCGGCGAGGAGGGATCACCATGTCCGTGCGGGTCACCACCGTTCCCCGGATCACCCGTCCAGGTGTGGGCGTCGTCAAGGTCAGTACCTGGCGAGTCGGTACGCCCGAGCGGCAGCGCGCGGCCGTGGACGCCATCAGTGAGGCATGGCGGCGCTGGGACTGGCCGGACGGCGGTCTCCTGTCGTACAGCGTCATGGCCGGCGAGGACGGCGAGACGCTGCTGCACTACTCGCAGTGGCGCGACGAGGCCGCCTACCAGGACTTCGTCCGCGCGGGGCGGGACGCGCGCAACGCGGAGATCGACGCGGCCGTGCCGGGGATCGAGCGGATGGGGCTCGGTTCGTACGAGCTGTACCGCAGCGGGGAGGCGGCCGAGGGCGATACCCGGGTGCCGGGCTGTGTCGTGATCGTCGACGTTGAGTTCGACGGGCCCGAC
Source organism: Streptomyces sp. NPDC058665 (assembly GCF_042714995.1). Classification (NCBI taxonomy): domain Bacteria; kingdom Bacillati; phylum Actinomycetota; class Actinomycetes; order Kitasatosporales; family Streptomycetaceae; genus Streptomyces; species Streptomyces sp. NPDC058665. The sequence continues at coordinate 463 of NZ_JBHXRX010000035.1, read as the reverse complement.
CGCGTGCGGCAGCGGGAGTGGACGAACGCCGTCTTCGCGGCCCTTGACAACGATCCGTACGACCGGACGGGTGCGATCTCCGCGCACTTCCATGTCGGCACGGACGGGACGCGGGTGCTCAACTACGCCGAGTGGGAGAGCGCCGAGGACCATATCGCGGCGCTCAACTCGCCGGGCGAGGGCATCGGTTCGGACACGGAGCAGTGGGAGAAGGTACAGAACTTCCCCGGCCGTGTGGGCGGCACGGTGAACAGGTACACGCCCGCGATCAGCCTCAGCGCCGGCCCGGACGCGGGCCCGGACGCCGTCTAAGGCTCCGGCACCGGCTGAGGAAGCGGGGGGTGGGGGCCGTCGTGGGGGGCGCGGCCCCCCACCCCCACCGACGCGGCGTGGGACCGCTCGGCGCGGGGGGGGGGGGCCGGGGGGGGCCCGGGGGGGGCCCACCACCCCGGGCGGGGGTACA